>NZ_JAAZQW010000001.1:0-152409 GCF_012371415.1 Acinetobacter sp. A3 | reverse complement strand
ATGGCAGGGGTAGCTGGATTCGAACCAACGGATGCCGATATCAAAAACCGGTGCCTTACCACTTGGCGATACCCCTATTGTACTGTGAAATGTCGTAATGGAGATTCATCTAGGCTATTCACGCAGTACGCGGTACATGGTGAGTTTGCCAAAATGTATTCAACATTCATTTCTGCAGTCACTTCAGTAAAAACACAAGCACCTGTACCTGTAAGCTTTGCTTGACCAAATTGGTCTAAATAACGCATTGCTTCATCGACTTCAGGATATAAATTTCGTGCCACAGGCTCAAAATTATTTCCAAAGTCAGATGGCTTTATCTGATAGCCGCAGAATTTAGTGGGCTTCGAGTTTCTTGTCAATGTTTTTTGTGAAAAAAGTAGTTGAGTGCTGATAAAACAGTCAGGTTTTAACACAATATATTGTTTCGGGGCTAAGTCTATGAATGTTAACCGTTCACCAATGCCTTCTGCCCATGCATTAAGCCCATGTACAAAAATGGGAACATCTGCACCTAGTTGCAAACCCAATTCCGCCAATTGGTCAATTTCTAAGCCACATTGCCACAGCTGATTGACCACAATTAGCGTGGTTGCCGCATTAGATGAGCCACCGCCAAGCCCTGCACCCATTGGGATGTGCTTTTCAATCGCAATATTTAACCCAGTCACTTGTTTGGCGTATGGCTTTAAAATTTGCGTGGCCTTATAAATCAGGTTTTGCTCTAAATCGACACTATTTAAGCCCTGAATGTGAATGTCAGTTGTGTCATTCACTTCAAATTCCAGCCAGTCATATAAATCAATCAATTGAAAAATACTTTGCAGTTCATGGTAGCCGTCTTCACGACGACCCGTAATGTGCAAAAACAGATTCAATTTAGCAGGTGAGGGAACACGAGTCATGGCGAAATTTAGCAAGTGATTAACGATTTTGGATGAGCATTGTAATACGGTTTTCCTGCCCTGACTCAAGTGCCTGTTTCAAAATCAGGCGGTTGGGTAAAGGGGCATTGTCGTTATAACTTAAATCGACTGTCCAATCATCTTCAATAAATTGCGTAGGGCGTTGTTGACTGTCTTTTTGAATTTGAGCATCTACGGTTGCAGGTCGGGCTTGTACCCAGTCGATTAAATGGGTAATAGGCGCTTGCCAGCCTGTGGCACGTTCCAATAACTCTTCAGGACTTTCTGCATAAATTAAACCCGTTTTGGCGCTGTTCAAGGTGACTTGCCCAGGTTGTCCGCTAATTTGGGTCTTACCAACACCTAAAATACCACTTAGCTCAATATCAAACTGTTGTTGCTGTTGTACCCAAGTGAAAAAGGCACTGCCAGACTGTTGCGGGGTACGCACGCCAATTTTACCTTGTAGGTTAAACTGATTTTCTGCTTCGACCTGTTGTGAAACATGGGCGGGAGATTGCACAAAAGGCTGACAACCTGTAATGAGCAGACTGCTACTGACAAACAGGGTAAGACCTAATTTTGAAAATAAACGCATAAAATCACTTAACTCTTTTTAACGGGCTGCGCTAACAATAGCGAATTTAATTGTTGCAATTGCGGATCATTCGGATGATTTTGTTGTAATTGTTGTAACACTTGGCTGAATTTTTGGATATCACCTTGCATATACAGTGATTTTGCATAGCGTGCACCAATTGCTGCGCTGTGGCTCAGTAAATAGGCTTTTTCTAAAGCCTGAGCAGACGCGGTATAGTCATTTTGCAAATAGCTGACATAACCCAAGGTATCTAAAATAGAAGCTTGCTCAGGTGCAAATTCAAGTGCTTGCTCTACATAGCGGCGCGCTTCTTCCAAACGACGGTTTTGCAGCGCAAGGGTATAGGCGTAAGCATTCAAATAGGTTGGGCTATTCGGTTCAATTTCCAATAACTTGGTGAGCAATTGATCCAGTTTGTCTTTTTCTTGATGTGCATCGAGCAGCAAGACTTCTGAATAAATCAGGTCTGGATCATCAGGCAAGTTCTTGATGGCTTCATCCAATAAACGCAGTGCTGCTTTTTTATTGTTCATGCGTTTTAAAATGTCGGCCTGTGCCTGATACAAATAACTGGCGTGTTGTGGGTAATTGACACGTTCCTGTGTTAAAAAGCGCAGGGCATCGTTTAGTTTATCTTGCTGGGCAAAAATACTGATCATGTTGCGGCGTGAAACCGTATATAGGCTGCCATCTACAAGTCGGTAATAGGCTTTTGCTGTTTCATAGTGCTGTTTACGTTCTGCATTGACCGCTAAATAATAATAAGCTTCATTTTGATATTGCGCAGAATAGCGTAGCTCGACCAAGTACTTTTCGGCCTTTTCGTATTGCTTTAAGTCAATACTGGTTAAACCTGCAAGAAACAAAGCTTCGTCTTCATCTGGCCATTTTTTTAAAATAGCTTCGAGTTTGCTTAGCGCCTGTGTCGCTTCATTCTTTTTGACTAGATATTTGGCTTCGGCCAGACGCACTTCAAAATTATTTTTGTGCTTATGACTAGACTTTGCATACCATGCGGCTGTTTCAGCTTCATTGCCTAATACGCCTAATAAATTGGCTTTCATTAAAATGTAGCCAGTCACCTTAGGACGCTTTCGTAATGCTTGATTAATGGTATTGAGTGCTGCTTGGTATTGTCCATTTTGGGCTTTTAAACCTGCAATCAACACTAAAATGGATGGGTTGTCTTTGGCTTTACTGGTGCGCAAGGCTTGAATCAGAAACTCTCGGTCTTCTGCAGATTCAGGGGCAATCCCTGCCAGAATTTGTTCTAGGTCTGCTGTGGCATCAATATTCAGAATTTTATCTAAGGTTTCTGCGGCCAAATCATATTCATGTGCTTTGAGGGCAATGTGCGCCAAATAGAACAGTGCAGGGACATCAGAAGGCTCTTGTACTACCCAATGCGTTGCAACATCGAGCGCCGCGCGTAGGTCATTTTGCTCAATTGCTATGTTTAAAGCACGCTGTTTAATTGAAGTTGAATTGTTTTTGATTGCCAGTACAGTGTAGTTGTGCAAAGCGGTGGGAATATCGCCATAGGCCAAGGCAAATTCGGCCACCATGGTTTGGTTTACAGCATTATAATTTGAATTTGCATGATAAATTTCTCCAGATGCTCTAAGATGAGCACTAGAAGCCATGCTACCGACCAGTAAGAATGTGGTAGAATATTGCTTAATTGTCGCGCCGTATGGTCGGCTATTTGTTTGACGCAATTTTTCTTGATCCAAGTAATGCTTTTTATGACACCGTTATTGCACAATAGCATAAATTTAGCGAAATGATGATCTGATATGTCTTTCTTTGCATTGGGTGTCAACCATCAAACCGCCTCTGTCGAGTTGCGCGAGCAAATTGCATTTAACCCAGAAAAGTTAAGTGCCTTGCTTGCTGAGCAAAGCCATCACCCCGAACTGAATGATTTGGTGGTCGTGTCAACTTGCAACCGTACCGAAGTCTACGCCATGTCTGAACATCCAGAGCAGGTGTTGAATTGGCTCGCCCGTGTAAATGGTATTGATGCTCAGCAATTAAGTCATCATGTTTATCGTTATGAAAATGCACAGGCTGTATCACATTTAATGCGCGTGGCCAGTGGACTAGACTCGCTCATGTTGGGTGAGCCGCAAATTATGGGTCAGGTCAAAACTGCGCTGTCTTTAGCCAAAGACTCACATACCGTTTCGCAACAACTAAACCGAATTTTTGAATATGCCTTTTACGCAGCCAAGCGGGTGCGTTCTGAAACTGCTGTAGGCAGCCATGCGGTGTCTATGGGTTATGCTGTTGCGCAACTGGCTTTGCAAGTGTTTAGCCATCCTGAAAAATTAACAGTGATGGTGGTAGCTGCAGGTGAAATGAATAGCCTTGTGGCAAAGCATTTGGCAGAAATGGGTGTCGCTAAAATTTTGATTTGTAACCGGACCCGTGCCCGTGCCGAAACATTGGCACAGGAAATTGCACATCGGGTAGAAGTTGAAATTATTGAGTTTGATCAGCTTGCCGCCAATTTACATCGTGCCGATGTGATTTCAAGTTGTACAGGCAGTTTGCATCAGGTCATTGCTTATCCTGAAGTAAAGGCGGCTTTAAAAAAACGCCGTTATCAGCAAATGTTACTGGTCGATTTAGCCGTACCACGTGATATAGATCCAAAAATTGAAAATTTGGATGGTGTGTATTTGTATGGGGTTGATGACCTGCAAACCGTGATTGATGAAAACTTGGCGCAACGTCGTCAGGCGGCGGTTGAGGCAGAAGTCATGGTCAATCAACTGGTGACAGAACTGGTGACTCAGCAAAAAGTCCAGCAAGCGGGTGCAACCATTCATGCTTATCGTGAACAAGGTGAAAGTTTGCGTGAGGAAGAGCTAAGTTTGGCAATGACACGTATTGCCAAAGGTGAAGATGCTGCACAGGTTTTGCAGGAATTTTCTTATCGTTTAACTCAAAAACTGCTGCATCCAACATCGATTTTGTTGCGCGAAGCAGCCAAAGGTGATGAGCCTGAGTGTTTTGAGTTTATGCAGGAAAACTTGGCAGAGATTGCCAAACGTCGTCGTAAATAAATACGACTTTAGGCCTAAAATTTATTTCTAACGATTAAGAACGAGCGCAGATCGCTTACTCTTCTAACAAGGTAAGCGATCTTTTTTTATCAATTTCATAAATTTGATGCTTTAAGCGTTTCATTTCTTCAATGCTGCTGAATTTCTTGGAGCGGATTTTTTGCTGTAAGCAATCGTATTGCAGTTTGGTTGAAAAATCCTGCGCCAGTTTATCGACATGTTCAGGGGAAGTGGTGTAATCGCTGACATTGGCTTGTTGTAAAATACGATGTAACTCAAAATGATAGGCTGCACATGCACCTAAAATATAATATTTAGCCTGTTCGGGATCATCTGGTAAATCATCAAAAATAATATTTAAAATATTTAAAATTTGATGCAGTAAGTGATCACTTGGAATCAAAGCACGTAAAGGCTCGAAGTGAATGTATAAATAGGGATGATTGATCAGAATCGCAATCACATATTCTTCGGCATCGACTTTGGTGCTAAAACTTAGGGATGCGTCATTATTGGTCTGTGCCTGCCATTTACGGTTAAAACCTAATTTTTCACGGAAAAACTGTTGCAGCAAATAGCGATAAGAGCCAGTTTTGGGTAATAGCTCGGTCAATTGTCGCAGTTCACCCATGACCTGACTTTTGCCTTCAGGGGTGCTGACATTATGGTTTTGGGTCAGATGTGCAAATACAAAGTCAGATAGTAAGGGAGCTTGATCGAGCAAGCGGCGGAAATTTTCAATCCCTTCGCGGCGGATGAGTGAGTCTGGGTCGTGCTCATTCGGTAAAACAAAGAATTTCAGTTCACGCCCATCATTTAACAAGGGCAGGGCAATTTCCAATGTGCGACGTGCGGCTTTTTGTCCTGCTGCATCGCCATCAAAAGCAATAGTAATGCGGTTGTTTTGACGGAATAGAATGTTTAAATGTTCAGTATTACTGGCTGTGCCCAAAGTTGCGACAGCACCATGAATACCGTATTGCTGTAAAGCAATCACATCCATATAGCCTTCAACCATTAAATAGTCTTGGGCTTTTTGCTTGCGGCCTTCATATAAACCATAGAGCAATTGGTTTTTATGAAAGACTTCCGAGTCGGGCGAGTTGATGTATTTGGGCTTGATTTCATCATTGAGTGCACGGCCACCAAAACCGACTACACGACCTTTGCTGTCACGGATTGGGAAAATCACCCGATCACGTAATAAATCGAAGTCACGTCCCTTGTCACTGGTACGAATCAAGCCTAGAAGTTTTAAGCCTGCAATGTCTTGTGGAAAGGCTTTTTCCAAATGTTGCCAGTCTTCAGGTGCATAGCCTAAACGCCAGAATTGCAGGGTTTGTGCAGTTAAACCACGTTTTTGGAAATACTGTTGTGCGGCAGGGCTATGCGGTAATTGCTGCTCGTAATATTGAGCCACGTTTTCGAGTAAGTCGTATAAGTTACCTTCCTGCGCAGGTGTTTCCTGTATGGCGTCCCATTGTTCAAAACCTGCAAAAGGGTCTGTACTGTTCTGAAATTCAGAACTTGAGTATTCAGTGCTTTGAAACTCGGCAAAAGGATCAAAGTCGATTCCCACACTCGTGTCAGCATCGTTAGCATGTTCGTTTGTTGCAGTTGGAGCCGCAGCAGTTTCCTGCTGATCTTTTACAGGCGGTTTTGGCTTTGCAATAGTTGCTGGCTTTTTGGCTTCACGTTTATAGGAGAGTTTTTTGCTGTCGTGCTGATCTTTCGGGAGTTCGATGCCTGTCTGACTGGCTAAGTCTTTCATGACATCCACAAAATTTCGGTTATCAATATCCATTAAAAAACGGATGGCGTTACCATTGGCCTGACAACCAAAGCAATGATAGTACTGCTTGTCACGGTAGACGTGAAAAGATGGTGTTTTTTCCTGATGGAATGGGCAACAGCCCGAATAGGTACGACCTGTTTTTTTTAGTTTCACGCGCTGACCAATCAGATCGACAATATCGGTGCGATCTAGAATTTGATCAATTGTGTGTTGTGGAATGGCCATACGTTTCGGTCTTTTATCTCTTAATTGGTTTGAAAGCAGTTTTTGCCGAACAGGTCGGAAACTGAAGTCAGTGTTGGCAGAATTATTCTCTTTTGTAGCTGTTTCTGCTGTTTGAAACAAGCCCTAGTAAAACAAAAGGCAAGTATCATAACTTGCCTTTGGTATTTTTCAAGATTGTCAAATCAGCTTGTGCTTATTTTATTCAGCACTGTCGTTTTGAGACTTAGGACGATCTAACAAACCAAAACTTAAACGGTTGGTTAAGCTGCGTGATGGTGCTGCTTGTGCATTGGCTTCAGATTGCTGTGCTTCGGTGCTGCTTTTCGCTTCACGTCCGAAAATACCCAAAGTGGCACGGTTAATCCAACTTGCATCGTGGCGTGCGGCACGCAAGTTCACGCTACCATCAGCTTTGACTAAGTTTGGATAGTTCAGTTTCAACACATCAATATATTGTTGTGCTGTTGCCTGATCGCCTAGTTTGCCATAACCATAAGCAACAGTTGCCAATGCTTCAGGAATTTGTGGCGTTTGTGGATAGTGTTCAATCACCCACAAAGAACGCTCAACTGCAGCGACCCATGCTTTACGTTTAATGTTGTAACGTGCCGCATTCATTTCGGCTTCCGCCAGTTCTTGACCAATAAACTGCATACGCTGTGCAGCGTCTACAGCATAAGTGCTTGAAGGATAACGACGAATAAAGTCGACAAAGTTTTGATAAGCCACTTTTAAATAGCTGACATCACGGTGCGATTGCTTGAGTGAGGTATAGCGCAACAAGCCATCATAGTTTTGTTCCATATTCGCCACGCCACGCACATAGTAGGCATAATCGGCTTTAGGATGCTGCGGGTTCATGCGGATAAAACGATCTGCAACTGCAATTGCACCTTCATAATCTTTTTGCTGGAATTTTGCATACAATAATTCAAGCTGCGCCTGTTGCGCATAATCACCTGTTGGGTAATATGTTTCTAAAGCTTCCAGATGCTTCACCGCATCGGTATATTGACCACGATCCAGTGCTTTTTCTGCTTTTTCAATATAAACCTGTTCGCTAGACTGCGGACCAGTATCGACCACTTCTTTTTTTGGATTGCTGCTACAGCCCACAATTGCAGACGCAACGCCGAGTGAAAGAGCAAGCATTGTTATTTTATAACGTGGTAGCGACATAAAAATTCCTCTGTTAATACGGGCAATGAGCTACAATTGCGCTATTAAACCACTTTTGTCTGAATGAGCAAATGAGTCAAGCACAATCTACCCATTCCAATTTACCTGAAACTGAGTTCAATTTACTTGAAGATGCTGAGGATGCAGATAACCATACTTCAGACTCAACTGCAACACGTTTATCGTTGCAATTTCAATTGGATGACAGCCATTTGGGACTACGCATCGATCAGGTTGCCGCGATCATTTGGAGTGAATTTTCACGTGAAAAGCTAAAACAGTGGCTGAAAGACGGTCATTTGTTGGTAAATGGTAACACGGTCAAACCTAAATATAAGTGCGAAGGCGATGAGCTTTTGACTTTAGAGGTGGAGCTTGAAGCGCAAACCCGTAGCCTGCCAGAAGATATTCCACTCGATATTGTTTATGAAGATGATGACATCATTGTGATCAATAAGCCTGTGGGCATGGTGGTGCATCCTGGAGCTGGTAATAGCTCAGGAACTTTGGTGAATGCCTTGCTGCATCATTATCCTAAATCTGCCGAATTGACCCGTGCAGGCTTGGTGCATCGTATTGATAAAGACACTTCAGGCTTGTTGGTCGTAGCGAAGAACTTAGAATCACAGTTTGCTTTAACCAAACAACTGGCGAAGAAATCAGTTTATCGTTTATACGACTTGGTGGTGTATGGCAACATGATTGCAGGCGGCACGGTTGATGAACCGATTAAACGCCATCCTGTAGATCGAATTAAAATGGCGGTCTTGCCGGGCGGTAAAGAGGCCGTGACGCATTACAATGTGAAAGAGCGTTTTCAGCACTTCACTCGCGTTCAGGCACGTTTGGAAACAGGGCGTACCCATCAAATTCGTGTGCATTTAAGCTATATTGGTTTTGGTTTGGTGGGCGATTCTGTCTATACCCCACGTGTGCGTGTCCCTGCGGGTGCATCGGCATTGTTGAACGATACATTGCGTAACTTTAAACGTCAGGCTTTGCATGCGGTCAAATTAGGTTTGGTTCATCCGAGAACACATGAAGAAATGATGTTTGAAGCGCCGTGGCCTGAAGATTTTAAGCAATTGGTAGATGTATTACGCAGCGAAAATGCAGCGTACTGATGCCATTCAACATCTGTCAGCTCAGATGGGGCTTTATATGCATTTAAAAGGATAGAGGCATGCAATTTGTTCAAGGACTCCCTGCAGGAGTATATGTCGGGCAAACCCGCATACAACATGTGCAGGCACTGGAAACAAGTTCTACAGAACTGTCTGGGTTTAATTTGGCACTGCATGTGCAGGATGATGCATGGCGTGTGCAGCAGCATCGTATGCGTTTGCTGGCAGAGTTTGCTAAATATGGGGTCGATAAACTGACTTGGATGACACAGACGCATAGTGTGTTGTGTCAGACCATTAATGAGCAAATCACTTTTGAAGCCTTAGAGGGCGATGGCTTGGTCACACAGCGTAAAGCACATGTTTTAATGATGATGACTGCGGACTGCTTACCTGTGGTTTTAGGCAATGCGGAAGGCACAGAAGTGGCCAACTTGCATGCAGGCTGGCGAGGTTTAGCCAACGGTATTATTGAAAACACCATTGCCGAAATGCAAAGTGCACCAACATGGGCGTGGTTAGGTGCTGCCATCAGTCAGCCATGTTTTGAGGTTGGAGCAGAAGTAAAACAGGCCTTTTGTGATAAATATTCTGAACTGGAAACGGCCTTTATAGATGGGCAACAATCTGGTAAATACTTTGCCGACTTGTATGCGATTGCACGCTATATTTTGCAGCAGCATGGTGTCATAACGGTATTGGGTGGTGATCAGTGCTCATATTCGCAGGCCGATCAGTACTATTCTTACCGCCGTCAGCCACGTACAGGCCGCATGGCAACATTCGTGTTTATGCAGGCTTAGTGTTAAACTTGACTTAATTATTTGGTTTTAAACATTCTCATGTCAGTGTCTCATTCAACATCTTCTTGCGCTGCAATTCGTGTGGCGGTGGTTTATCACAGTCCTTATGGCCATACTGCTAAGGTGGCACAGCATATTGCCCAGGGTGCTACACAAATGGGCGCACAAGTTGAGTTGATGGCGGTCACTGAAATTGAATGGGATAGCTTAGACCAAGCCGATATTATTATTATGGGCTGCCCAACGTATATGGGAAGCATCACTTCAGCCTTAAAACAGTTTATGGAAGAATCTTCCAAACGCTGGTTGGCCAGAACTTGGCAAGGCAAACTTGCCGCTGGCTTTACCAATGGCGGTGGGTTAAGTGGTGATAAACTGGCAGTCTTGCAACAAATTAATTTATTTGCAATGCAGCATGGCATGTTGTGGTCAGGTTTACCGTTTATGCCTACGGGCCGTAGCCCACATGACATTAACCGTATGTCGAGCTTTTTGGGTTTAATGACACAATCAGACAATGCCAGTGTAGAAGTTACGCCACCAGAAGGTGATTTAGAAACTGCGGTCAAATTTGGCAAGTATTTGGTGGAATTAAAACTTAAAGCCTAAGTTTGATTCGACTTTTACAAATGCCATAAAAAATGCTCGATATTTAATCGAGCATTTTTTATTGGTAATGCTAATTTTTAAATGATGGTAATTTATTAAATTACTTGTGCATCAAACGCGCTTTATCACGCTGCCAATCACGGTCTTTCTCTGAAGCACGTTTATCATGCAATTGTTTACCTTTAACCAAGGCAATTTCCAGCTTTGCCAAAGGGCCTTTCCAATAGCAAGCCAAAGGTACACAGGAATAGCCTTTTTGATTCACAGCACCCATCAACTTTTCAATTTCACGACGTGACAATAAAAGTTTACGGGTACGGGTTGCCTCAGGTACAACGTGAGTAGATGCAGACAGTAGCGGCTGAATTTGTGCACCAAATAAATAAGCTTCATTGTCACGAAATAAAATATAACTTTCGGTGATGGTCATGCGCCCAGCACGTAAAGATTTGACTTCCCAGCCTTGCAGTGAAAGTCCAGCCTCAAATTTTTCTTCAATAAAATAATCGTGGCGTGCACGTTTATTCTGTGCAATTGTGCCGCCCGTATTTTTTTTAACTACAGTTACCTTCGCCATAATCAATTACTTCCAAACTTATGACTATTGTGCCTCAAACAAGGACTAGCTGACAAATCAAAATCGTTGCAACTATAGACCATATATCTGTGAAGTTTCATAATTCGGTAGACTTTGTTCACTAAAATTTTTTGTATTTGTTAAACTAACGCCGACAAAACCAACTAGAGCTTAATGGATGTCTAAAACTCGCGTAATTTATCCGGGCACTTTTGACCCGATTACTAATGGTCATATTGACTTAGTGACACGTGCTGCAAAAATGTTTGATGAAGTCGTGGTCGCGATTGCAATTGGACATCATAAAAACCCAATTTTTACTTTGGAAGAACGTGTTGAATTGGCACAAGCCTCTTTAAAACATTTGCCAAATGTTGAGTTTGTAGGCTTTGATGGTTTGCTGGTCAATTTTTTCCGTGAGCAAAAAGCCACAGCTGTTTTACGTGGGTTACGTGCGGTTTCAGATTTTGAATATGAGTTTCAATTGGCGAATATGAACCGTCAATTAGATGGCAAGTATGAAGCAGTTTTCTTAACGCCGTCAGAGCAATACTCGTTTATCTCATCTACGTTGGTTCGTGAAATTGCACGCTTAAAGGGAGATGTGACCAAGTTTGTATCTCCAGTCGTGGTCGAAGCATTTGAGCGTAAACTGCAACAAGGTTGGTAGCGTGTCTTTATATATTACCGATGAATGTATTAACTGTGATGTCTGTGAGCCTGTATGCCCGAATGAGGCGATTTTTATGGGCGAGTTGATTTATGAAATCAACCCAGCCTTATGCACTGAATGTGTTGGGCATCATGATCAGCCACAATGTCAGTTATTTTGTCCAGTCGATTGTATTCCGCTCGATCCGCTGCATGTGGAAACACAGGAACAATTAATGGAAAAATATAAAAAACTAATTGCTCAAAAAAGCGCAAGCAATTAAGTCATAACTTTGCTAAGATGCGCCTTCGAAGTGAACCAGACGATCGCTGCTGTGGAGGTCTCCGTGACTAAAGCAGGGGAGGAAAGTCCGGGCTTCATAGGGCAGGGTGCCAGGTAACGCCTGGGCGGCGTGAGCCGACGGAAAGTGCAGCAGAGAGTAGACCGCCTTCGTATGGTTTCTTTTTCGGAAGAAATTGAAGGTAAGGGTGAAAGGGTGCGGTAAGAGCGCACCGCATGGCTGGTAACAGTTCATGGCATGGTAAACCCCACCAGAAGCAAGACCAAATAGGAATCCTGAGGTACGGCCCGTACTGGATTCGGGTAGGTCGCTTGAGCGTATGAGTGATTGTACGCCTAGAGGAATGATCGTTCTTGACAGAACCCGGCTTATCGGTTCACTTCACTAAATTTTAAGCAATAGTTGTGTGATAATGCTTGACGTCTATAGCATTACAGCAGATAATGCGCGCACAGTTTTTGGCTATGTAGCTCAGTTGGTTAGAGCACCGCACTCATAATGCGGGGGTCACAGGTTCAAGTCCCGTCATAGCCACCATTTTTCAGACCACGTTCACTAACGTGGTCTTTTTTTATCTTTAAAATTTACCTGTGCAATCTATGTTGTTGGTGTCGAGCTGAATTTGCATTTGCAGGTTTTGAATATGTTGCCAGTTGGCTTGCTGATCAGGATAGCTAAAAATTTTGGCATCTATCTGATTTAACTTTTTCAGTGAAATATGTTGTGATGCGCAATAACGTCCCACCGCACGCTCATAGGCCAATTGCTGCTGGGCTTCAGGACTGAGACGATCTGCAGTAAGAATCTTTTGCTGACCTTTGGCATAGGCCACCAATACACGTTTGTCAGCAAAGCTGTAGCTCATTTTTGAGTTGATATATTGTGCTACGTCGCGGCGTACACCGTTGTAGTCGACCAAAATAGGCCCAACGACCTGACATGCACCTAAGCTCAAAGCTAAGCCTGCAACAGCAAGCCATTTAAAACGAAGAGTACAAGACATAGTATTTTCTCTGGTCATTTGCATAAATTTTGCAGTAAATATGAATGATAATCCGTAAGAAAAAGGTAAATTGTCTAAAAACTAATAAATTGAAAAGTATTTGTTTAAACTGTGAGCGTTTGTAAATTAAAATACTTGACGATACAGGGCTAAGTTTAGATAATGCGCACACAGTTTATGGCTATGTAGCTCAGTTGGTTAGAGCACCGCACTCATAATGCGGGGGTCACAGGTTCAAGTCCCGTCATAGCCACCATTTTTATAGACCAAGCTCTCAGCTTGGTCTTTTTTTATGTCTAAATTTTATGATGCGCTTTATTGCCCCTGTTCTTAAAATACAGGCAATAAAAAACCAAGCCTTCGCTTGGTTTTTTACGCTTCTGTTTAAGCCGTAGTTTCGCTTAAATTCCAGGTTTCCAGCCATTCACCAATGGGTAACGACGTTCACGACCAAATGCACGTGAACTGATACGTGGTCCTAAGGCACCTTGGCGGCGCTTATATTCATTGCGATCGACCAATTGAATCACTTTCTCAACCATTGCGCGTTCAAAGCCTTTGCCAATAATATCTTCTTGGCTTTGGTCTTCTTCAATGTAGGCATACAAAATTGCATCCAAAATTTCGTACGGTGGTAAAGAGTCTTGGTCTTTCTGATCTGGGCGCAATTCTGCAGAAGGTGGGCGAGTAATCACACGTTCTGGAATAACAGGGGCGTCAGCAATACTGTTACGGTATTTTGCCAGTTCAAATACAATGGTTTTATACACGTCTTTGAGTACGGCATAACCACCGACCATATCGCCGTATAAGGTGCAATAGCCAACAGCCAGTTCAGATTTGTTGCCTGTAGACAGGACTAAGTTACCAAATTTGTTGGAAAGCCCCATCAAAATCGTACCGCGTGCACGGGCTTGTAAGTTTTCCTCAGTTGTGTCACTTGGGCTATTACCAAAGAACGGATACAGGGTTTGCATGAAGCTATTTACTACAGGGTGAATTTCCGCAATACCGAAGGTTACGCCTAAAGCTTTGGCTTGCTCTGCCGCATCTTCAACACTGATTTGCGCTGTATAAGTATATGGCATCATTACCGCTTGTACTTTGTCTGCGCCAATGGCATCGACTGCAATTGCAAGTGTAAGTGCTGAGTCAATACCACCCGATAAACCTAAAATAACCCCAGGGAAGCCTGAACGTTGAACATAGTCACGTGTAGCTAAAACCAAGCCTTGGTAAATTTCTGCCAATGTATCTAAAGCGGGGCTAATCTCTGCAGTTTTAAAGTGTTTCTGAGCAGCGTCATATTCAGCATAGAATACACCTTCCTGATACGTCGGTGCTTGTAGTGCAACATCGCCCGCTTGATTGATCACGAAGCTGGTACCATCGAAGATTAAATCATCTTGACCGCCCACTTGGTTCACATACACGACATTTAAATGGAGTTGCTTAGCCAACTCAGTCATGGTTTGTACACGATGTTGTGGCTTGCCCACTTCATAAGGGGATGCATTGAGCACCAATGCTGTTTCAACATTGAGTTGTGCGAGTTGCTGTACTGTTGGCAGTGCCCATAAGTCTTCGCAAATTAATACGCCAAATTTATGTCCAAGGTATTCAAATACCAGATGCTGATGACCTTCATCGAAATAACGCTTCTCATCAAATACGGCATAATTTGGTAAATTTTGTTTATTATAAATACCAAGAATATTGCCATCTTTCATGACTGCAGCAGAGTTAAAACGCTGACCATCTTCAGTTTCATTCACAAAACCAAAAACTAAAACAATATCTTTAATTTCATGTAATTGTTCAAATGCTTGTTGAGTGCGTTTGTTCAAGCTTGGGCGCAGTAATAAATCTTCTGCTGGGTAACCCAAGAGAGAAAGTTCAGGGAAAATAATCAGATCTGCGTGTTGTTTTTTCGCTTCATTTGCCTGTTCAAGCATTTTTTGCGCATTTGCTTCGAGATTGCCGATGTGTGGAGAGAACTGTGCAAGGGCAATTTTAAAAGATTTCATTTAAATTAAGTCCTATTCCTATAGGTTTAAAATACACATAAATGACTGATTATTATTGTTATAAAAATTTCAGCGCAGTGTATTGTGGATTAAACGACTGCCGAAAGGCACAAATAAAAACCATTTATTATCTAACAGATAAAGATCTTATTTTGCGGTGCAAAAATAGAGACTTTTGCTATTTTATCGTAATTTAGAATAGATGCTAGCATCGAATACACTTTATTCTTGTATGCTGCAGAATATCATTGAAATGTGACAGAATTTTTATGCTATTTATTTGAAATTAATATATTTTAAGATTAGGTTTGTCTGTAGTTTTAAGCCTGATCGCTCAAGTTAAAGAATATTCAGTTAAGTAATTGGTTTTGGTGGATTCAGAATAATATTGTCAATTTTTTTCAGGAAAATATCTTTAGCGATGTCGCCTTGTTGTTCAATGTTATAGGCAAAAAAAGGCTTGTTTGTAGTCAATTGATAGCGATATGGATTGTACTGTTTAAAGCTTAAATAATATGCCGTTTGTAAGAGTGCGCCATGTAGCAAGACATTGATTTTCTGTTGATATTGCAAGACATGCGCCATTTCGTGAATAAAAATGGCTTGATAGCCTAAATGTGCTTGAGTGTAGTCTGAACGGTAATGCAAATTACGCACATGAATATCACCACAGGGTGCCATAAATATATGTTGTGGTTGCCAAGGTAAATAGGGGTGATTCATGACTCTGACTTTGCTGTAGTCAATTAAATGACCGAACACAGACTGGCATAGCTGTATTTCTGCAGGTGTTAAGTAGCGATATTTAAACTGCGCAAGTTTTAAAAAACGCATGAGCAGACTTAAAAATAAGAAATGCAGTTGCAGCATGTAAATTGATCATGAAAGGCTGATATCAAAAATATAGCGTAAATTGGCTGATGACCCAATCTAATTATCTTGTTTAAGTCAAACTACCAAGGCTTTACATTATGGCGAGACAAATATTCAAAAATAAAAAAACCACCCGAAGGTGGTTTTTTGAGTCGTACTCGTTTTACAAGGTACAACGCAAACCGAATTAACGGTTGATGTCGCGTTGAGTGTAACCTGTGTAAAGCTGACGTGGACGACCGATTTTGTAAGGACCGCTGTGCATTTCTAACCAGTGGCTGATCCAGCCTACAGTACGTGCAAGAGCGAAAATTACAGTAAACATTTCTGTTGGGATACCAATCGCTTTAAGGATGATACCTGAGTAGAAGTCTACGTTAGGGTATAAGTTACGCTTGATGAAGTATTCATCAGATAACGCAATACGCTCAAGTTCCATTGCAAGTGCAAGTTGTGGATCGTTGATACCTAAGTCGTTAAGAACTTCGTCACAAGTTTGCTTCATTACTGTTGCACGTGGGTCGAAGTTTTTATAAACGCGGTGACCGAAGCCCATAAGCTTCACTTCTTTAGTCTTCACTTTTTCCATGAAGTCTGCAACGTTTTCTACAGAGCCGATTTCGTCAAGCATCTTAAGAACAGCTTCGTTCGCACCACCGTGAGCAGGACCCCAAAGTGCAGAAATACCTGCAGAGATACATGCGTATGGGTTAGCGCCAGTAGAACCAGCTAAACGTACAGTTGAAGTAGACGCGTTTTGTTCGTGGTCAGCGTGAAGCGTGAAAATACGATCCATAGCGCGTGCATGAACAGGGTTAACTTTGTAGTCACGGTCTGCTGGTGTAGCAAACATCATGTACAAGAAGTTTTCTGCGTAGCTTAAGTCGTTACGTGGGTAAACGAATGGTTGACCAACTGTGTACTTGTAGCTCCAAGCCGCTAAAGTAGGAATCTTCGCGATTAAACGAATCGCTGTGATTTCACGGTGGTTAACATCTTCGATGTCCAAATTGTTGTGATAGAACGCAGATAACGCACCAACAACACCAACCATGATTGCCATAGGGTGAGCATCACGACGGAAACCGTTATAGAAACGCTTAACTTGGTCGTGAACCATAGTGTGGTTGCGAACTTTTGCGTCAAAATCAGCTTTTTGTTCAGCTGTTGGAAGCTCGCCATTTAATAATAAGTAGCAAGTTTCTAAGTAGTCAGCTTTAGTTGCCAATTGGTCAATTGGGTAACCGCGGTGTAAAAGAATACCTTTGTTACCATCAATAAATGTGATTTTAGACTCGCAAGACGCTGTTGCCATAAAACCAGGATCAAAAGTAAAGTGACCTGCCGCCAACACATCCTTAACGTCAATTACATCTGGGCCTAATGTGCCGCTGTAAATTGGTAATTCAATTTCTTTTCCATCAAGCTGTAATACGGCTTTTTTGCCAGTTGCTTCAGACATTCAATAGATCTCCTGTCCTGGTGAATGTTGATCTGACTCGAAGTATCAATCTTTTAATGCGCAAGTCAGACGGATTAAAAATTTGCTCTAAGATTAGAGAGTACTGAAATTTTGTCAATTATACTTATGGATTAAGTAGACGACTGTTTGCAGAAAAAGCCGAAAAAATTCCAGTAAAAAAATCAATAAAATCACAGCACAGCCGCAGTATCATAAGTCAAAATTTGTTGGATGTGCAGAAAAAAATCATCGTTTGGGATTAATTGTAAGCAATTTTAAATAATGGTTTTGCTGTGGTGATTCTGCGGTGGGTTGCAGCCCAAAACTTAAATTTATCTAATTCTCATAACTTACACGTTTTTGCATAGGCATCAGGTAGGTTTGTCTTTTGGATACAGGCTGCAAGTCGGGTATTTAAAATAGATGTTAATTGATCAAAAAATGACTGATTAAACTCAGAAAAAATTTTAGGAATAAGCATTTTTTGGGCAAAAGAATATGGGGTTCTGCATAAGATTAAGAGTTTCTTGTTTTGTGTAATATTGGAAAATACTGGATTAAGTCATTCTTTCGCATGATGATTATGGTAAAAAAGGTAGATTGGTATTTAGAGCGGACGCTGAATATAAGTTTGAGAAATAGTCTGGGTTGTAAACCTTGTAATCGGGGAAATATAAAACAGTCTAAGTCTGTTGATTATAAATAAATAAAAGTTATCCGAGTGTGAGTAAGCCAATAATTGTTGCTTTGCAGCAACGTATCACAGCTTTAACAGTAAAAGATGCGAGTGTCCGATAAAGCTGTGTGCTCAATGTTTGTAGACACGAATAGATATGATAGAGAGTAAGGTGCAAATTTATCTTTAGTCTAAATATTCTAAATAGATATAAAGCTATATATAGAGCCTATTGCTAAATAAATTGTATAAAAACATTGTGTTATAAGTATGATTGTAATTTAGTTAAGCAGGTTGTTGCTTCTTATTGTTGTTAATGATTCTTATTTAAAGGATTTTTGGCAAAAAAGCCGAGCTGTGTTGTTTGTATTTTGACAGTTGACGTTTTATAATTCAGTGTCGTTTTAAGGTTAGGCATGAATTTGCCTGACAATGCCAGCTTTCCTTCGAATTTATTCCAACAAACTCCGGATGGAGTTTTTACTTACAGGATGCCCGCTGTGAAAAGCAACAGACCTGTCAATTTGTCCATGGGTCAAGTTTTAGAAGTAAACTTAAAATCGCCCGTGGCTATTGCATCAATTCTACACCGTCTTTCTGGTGTCATCGTATTTTTACTCGTACCGGTACTTTTATGGTTGTTAGACAAGTCATTGTCTTCACCTGAAGGTTTTGCTCAAGTTCAAGAAATTTTTAACGGTTTCTTTGTGCGCTTTATCGTATGGGTATTTGTAGCCGGCTTAATTTATCACTTCATTGCTGGTATTAAGCACTTACTTGCTGACCTTGGTTTTGCAGAAGAACTGCAAAGCGGTCGCATTGCAGCTACTATTTCATTGATCTTGTCTGCAATTGGTATCGTTGCAGCATTTGTATGGATTGTAATCTAATGAAAAGTGCTACAGGTTTAACGGGTTCAGGTTCTCGCGATTGGTATATCCAACGTGTTAGTGCTGTAGTTCTTGCTGTTTATACCGTTGTGGTATTTGGTTGGATTCTTCTTAACGGTGGATTCAACTTTGAACAGTGGTACGGCTTTATGATGACATTACCAATGAAGATTATGTCTTTATTGGCAGTCTTATCTCTTGTTGCACACGCTTGGATTGGCATGTGGCAAGTATTCACTGACTATGTGACTACTCGTCAAATGGGTCCTTCAGCTTCAGGTTTACGCCTAGTGCTGACTTCAGCAGTGATTATTGCTGTTTTTGCATACGCAATCTGGGCTATCCAGATTTTCTGGGCGAATTGATAGGAAAATATCATGGGCGCGATTAACCCTAAAGAAGATTATACAAATATTCCACACCAATTTTTTGACGCAGTCATCGTTGGTGGTGGTGGTTCAGGTATGCGTGCATCTTACCAGCTTGCTCAAGCGGGTTTGAAAGTTGCGGTACTGACCAAAGTATTCCCAACACGTTCGCACACTGTTGCGGCGCAAGGTGGTATTGGTGCATCTCTTGGTAACATGCAAGAAGATAACTGGCACTACCACTTTTATGACACAGTAAAAGGTTCTGACTGGTTAGGCGACCAAGACGCGATCGAGTTCATGACGCGTGAAGCGCCACAAGTGGTTTATGAATTAGAACACTTGGGTATGCCATTTGACCGTAACGCAGACGGTACAATTTACCAACGTCCATTCGGTGGTCACTCTGCAAACTACGGTGAAAAAGCTGTGCCGCGTGCATGTGCTGCAGCTGACCGTACTGGTCACGCACTTCTTCACACGCTTTATCAAAGCAACGTGAAAATGGGTACTCAATTTTTCGTTGAATGGATTGCTCTTGATTTAATCCGTAACGAAGCAGGCGATGTACTTGGTGTTACAGCAATTGACCAAGAAACTGGCAAAATTGCAGTATTCCAAGCGAAAGCGACATTATTTGCTACAGGTGGTGCAGGTCGTGTTTACCGTGCATCTACAAACGCATATATCAACACTGGTGACGGTCTTGGTATGGCTGCTCGTGCGGGTATTCCATTACAAGATATGGAATTCTGGCAGTTCCACCCTACGGGTGTTGCGGGCGCAGGCGTATTGTTAACGGAAGGCTGTCGTGGTGAAGGTGGTATCCTTCGTAACGATTCAGGCGAGCCGTTCATGGAGCGTTATGCACCAACTTTGAAAGACTTGGCGCCACGTGACTTCGTATCACGTTCTATGGACCAAGAAATTAAAGAAGGTCGTGGTTGTGGTCCAAACAAAGACTACATCTTGCTTGATATGACGCACTTGGGTGCAGACACCATTATGAAGCGTCTTCCATCTGTATTCGAGATTGGTAAGAAATTCGCGAACGTTGACTGTACAAAAGAGCCAATTCCAGTAGTACCGACCATCCACTATCAAATGGGTGGTATTCCAACAAACATTCATGGTCAAGTGGTTGTGCCAGAAAGCCGTGAAACTCAAGAGTTGGTTGCGAACTACAACGCAGAAACTGATACTTATACAACAAACTCGGGCGACCGTGATTTTGCTAAACCAGTAAAAGGTTTCTATGCAATTGGTGAGTGTTCATGTGTATCCGTACACGGTGCAAACCGTTTAGGTACAAACTCATTGCTTGACTTGGTTGTATTTGGTAAGGCTGCTGGTCAGCACATCATTGAGTATGTTACTAAGCAACACGATGGTGAGTATGAACCACTTCCAACAACTGTTCTTGAAAACACTGTGAACCGTATTCGTAAACTTGACGAATCAACTTCAGGTGAAAACGCTCAAGAAGTTGCAGATACGATTCGTAACATCGTTCAAGATCACGCAGGTGTATTCCGTACTTCAGCATTGCTTGAAGAAGGTGTTAAACAAATTCTTGCGCTTGAACCACGTGTTCGCAACATTCATTTGAAAGACAAATCTAAAGTATTTAACACTGCGCGTGTAGAAGCTTTAGAAGTTGAAAACTTATATGAAGTTGCTAAAGCGACATTAATCTCAGCTGCTGCACGTAAAGAATGTCGTGGTGCGCATACGGTTGTAGACTTCGAGTTACCACCAGATCACCCAACTTATTCTTATGGTCGTCGTGATGATGAGTGGATGAAGCACACCTTATGGTTCTCTACAGATAACCGTCTTGAGTACAAACCAGTACGTTACAAGCCGCTTACTGTAGCTGCTATTCCACCTAAACCACGTACATTCTAATTGGGAGAAGTAAGATGAGTAGAGGTACTCGTACATTTAATATCTACCGCTACGATCCTGATAAGGATAAAGCACCGTACATGCAAACTTTTAAGCTTGAATTGACTGATAAGCACCGTATGTTGCTTGATGCGCTTCTTGCATTGAAAGTACAAGATGAAACTTTAACGTTCCGTCGTTCATGTCGTGAAGGTATTTGTGGTTCTGATGGTGTAAACATCAACGGTAAAAATGGTTTAGCGTGTCTTTGGAACCTAAACGACTTACCAGAAGTGATTACGATTCGTCCACTTCCAGGTCTTCCAGTAATTAAAGACTTAGTTGTTGATATGAATCAGTTCTACGATCAGTACAACAAGATTCATCCATTCTTGATCAACAACCAGCCTGCGCCTCCAAAAGAGCGTTTACAGTCTCAAGAAGATCGTGAACACCTTGATGGTTTGTATGAATGTATTCTTTGTGCATGTTGTTCAACTTCATGCCCATCATTCTGGTGGAACCCAGACAAGTTCTTGGGTCCTTCAGCATTGTTGAATGCATACCGCTTCATCATTGACTCTCGTGATACTGCAACTCAAGAGCGTTTGGCTCGTCTTGACGACCCATTCTCATTGTTCCGTTGTAAAGGCATCATGAACTGTGTGTCTGTTTGTCCGAAAGGTTTGAACCCGACGAAAGCAATTGGTCACATTCGTAACATGTTATTAGACCAAGCTGGCTAAGCGAGCTAAGGTTGAAAAAAAAGCACATCTTTGGATGTGCTTTTTTTATGGCTTAATATTGCTGTAAAAGTAAAATAATAACGAGGTGTGTTTTTTAATATCGAACATATAAACGTAGTATGCAAAGAAGTGATTAAAAAATGAGTGCTTGATATTTTTTAGGTATAACTGCTGGATTAATAGACAAAAACCGATAAAAGGCGACTAAAGTTGCACACAATTGTAATCCAGTGCTGCTATTTTGTTGTAAAGCATAGGCAAATGCCAAGATTAGCTGCAATATTTGTTTTTAGATGTTATCATTTAACGTGTAATTGAGAGGGCAGATTGAGAGATGTGCTCTCTTTTCTTTTATCTAAAATAGTGGGGTTGGACTTTGGTCTAAATTGCTTCTGTTTTTTAAATAAAGCACCATATATTAGATGAAAATAGAATCACTGTATTTCGCCAATTTATAGGAGGTATGTGTCAAAAAAATCAATTGGTTTATGAGATCATGTTACGATTAATGAACCGCTATATTTAAAAAATATTGAAATTTTGTACATTTTATCAACATTTTAACGCTGTTTAGTGTGCTATTTAATCAGACTAAAAGCATAAAAGTCGGGTTAGAAAAGCGAAGTGTGTGAACTTCATTTTTCTAAAACGATTTTGCAAAAAATTGCTCGGCTTGGGTCGAGTATATAGATGAGTGATGATGCCAATGAGGGCGTTATGATTCATAAATGACATTGGGTTTTCCTAATGTAGTGATAACGCCTCATGACATTTGTCAACTGGGGACTAATGTCATGTTACCAATTTGACATTATCAATCATGGGTTTTGCTTAAAAAGCATCCTGGAAAATGTTTTTGCAATAGGAAATGGGTCCACAAATGCAAGAAGTTGCTGACGCACTGCGTCTTGACACTGAACTTTCCGCTGATAGTGCAGCGTATATTGAAGAACTTTACGAGCATTATTTGACGTCACCGGAATCAGTCGGTGCTGATTGGCGTGAATATTTCGATAAATTCCCGAAGGGTGATCAACCACACAGCAATGTACGTGAGCAATTCCTTTTATTAGGTCGTAATTCAAATCGCGTTCAAGCCATTGTTCAAGGTTCAGTGAGTTCTGAACACGAACAACGTCAAATTGGCGTGTTGCAACTGATTGCAGCTTACCGTAACCGTGGTCACCAAAAAGCAAAATTAGATCCATTAGGTTTGGCAAAACGTGAAGACGTGCCAGATTTAGATCTTGCTGCGCATGGTTTAACCAAGTCAGATTTAGACACGGTATTCCACACAGGTAACTTGGCGATTGATAAAGCTGAAGCGACCCTAGGTGAAATGGTTGAAGCTATGCAGTCAATCTACTGCGGTTCAATTGGTGCAGAATACATGCACATTGTTGATACCAAAGAGAAACGCTGGATTCAACAACGCTTAGAGAGCGCACGCGGTAAATTTACGTTCACTGCAGACCAAAAGAAACACGTACTTGAGCGCTTAACAGCAGCTGAAGGTCTAGAAAAATATCTAGGTAACAAATACGTGGGTGCAAAACGCTTTGGTGTAGAAGGCGGCGAATCATTTATCCCAATGGTCAACGAAATTATTCAACGTGCAGGTGCTGTAGGTTGTAAAGAAGTTGTGATTGGTATGCCACACCGTGGTCGTTTGAACCTGCTTGTGAATATCATGGGTAAAAACCCAGCAGACCTATTTGGTGAGTTCGAAGGTAAGAGCTTGCACAAAAAAGGTTCGGGTGACGTGAAATATCACCAAGGTTTCTCATCTAACGTGATGACACCAGGTGGTGAAGTGCACTTGGCACTTGCGTTTAACCCATCACACTTGGAAATTGTTGGTCCAGTGGTTGAAGGTTCTGTTCGTGCACGCCAAGTACGTCGTAAAGACATTGGTGGTGATGACGTATTGCCATTAATCGTACACGGTGACGCAGCATTTGCAGGTCAAGGTGTTAACCAAGAAACCTTCCAAATGTCACAAACTCGCGGTTATACCGTAGGTGGTACAGTTCACATTGTGATTAACAACCAAGTTGGTTTCACAACATCTGACCCACGTGACGCGCGTTCTACAGAATACTGTACTGACATTGCAAAAATGATTCAGGCGCCAATTTTTCACGTGAATGGCGATGACCCTGAAGCTGTTATTTTTGTATCTCAATTGGCACACGATTTCCGTCACACATTCCGTAAAGACGTTGTGATTGATTTGTTCTGCTACCGTCGTCGTGGTCACAACGAAGCTGACGAGCCAGCAGCAACTCAGCCGATGATGTACCAAGTGATTAACAAAAAGACCACAACACGTACTTTATATGCTGACCAATTGGTACAAGAAGGTGTGTTGGATCGCGCTGCGGCAGATCAAATGGTTGAAGACTACCGTTCTGATTTGGAAGCGGGTAATCACGTTGCGAATGCGTTGGTACTTGAGCCAAATACCAAAATGTTTGTAGATTGGTCTCCGTATTTAGGTCATGACTATACAGACGTTTGGGATACGACTTTCCCGGTTGAGCGTTTGAAAGAACTTGGTCAAACCATGCGTAAACTTCCAGAAGGTTTCGTGATGCAGCGCCAAGTTGCAAAAGTGATTGATGATCGCTTAAAAATGCAAACAGGTGAAATGCCACTGAACTGGGGTGCAGCTGAAACTTTAGCTTATGCAACTTTGTTGGATGAAGGCTATTTAGTTCGTTTGACTGGTGAAGACGTAGGTCGTGGTACTTTCTCACACCGTCATGCGAAATTGCACAACCAAGTTGATGGTAAAACTTATATTCCGTTATGCCATATCAAAGAGAACCAACCACGTGTTGCAATCTACGACTCATTATTGTCTGAAATGGCAGTATTGGCATTCGAATACGGTTATGCAACGACACTTCCAAAGAGCTTGATCATTTGGGAAGCACAATTTGGTGACTTCGCAAACTGTGCTCAAGTGGTGATTGACCAGTTCATCTCATCTGGCGAAACCAAGTGGGAGCGTGTGTGTGGTTTGACTATGCTACTTCCACACGGCTTTGAAGGTCAGGGTCCAGAGCACTCATCTGCACGTTTAGAGCGTTTCTTACAGCTTTGTGCGGAAGAAAACATGCAAGTGATGACACCAACAACACCTGCACAGATTTTCCACGCTTTACGTCGTCAGGCGATTCGTCCAATCCGTAAGCCAATGATCATCATGTCGCCGAAGTCTTTACTTCGTCACAAGTTAGCTGTGTCTAGCTTGGATGAGCTTGCAACTGGTACATTCCAGACTGTGATTGATGAAACTGATAACATCAACAAGTCAGACGTGACTCGTCTAGTGCTATGTGGTGGTAAGGTTTATTACGACTTGCTTGAAAAACGTCGTGAATTAGAATTGAACAACACTGCAATTGTTCGTATTGAACAGTTGTACCCATATCCAGAACAACGTATTGCTGAAGTTCTTGCTTCTTATCCAAACGTGAAAGAACTTGTTTGGGCTCAAGAAGAACCGAAGAACCAAGGTGCTTGGTTATTCATCGCGCCACGTTTATATGATGACGTAATGAAAACTGGTAAACAGATTCGTATTAGTTATGCGGGTCGTGAAGCATCTGCAGCACCAGCGTGTGGTTCACCATATTTGCATGCAAAACAACAAGCTCAGCTCATCAATGACGCGCTTGCGATCGTAGCTGAATAACAGGAGATTCGAAGTAATGGCAACCGAAATTAAAGCACCGGTATTTCCAGAGTCAGTTGCAGACGGTACGATTGCAACTTGGCACAAACAACCAGGTGAAGCAGTATCACGTGATGAAGTGATCTGTGACATTGAAACCGATAAAGTTGTTTTGGAAGTAGTCGCTCCTGCAGATGGTACGATCTCTGTCATCATTAAAAACGAAGGCGACACCGTTCTTTCTGACGAAGTAATTGCTCAATTTGAAGCTGGCGCTGTTTCTGGTGCGGCTCAAACTCAAGCAGTTCAGTCTGAAGGTCAGGTAGAGCAAGCTGCAGCACAAACTGAAGCGGGTGCTGCACCTGTTGTTGAGCGTGCACAACCTGTTGCTGACCAAGCGCCAGCAGTACGTAAAGCCTTGACTGAAACAGGTATCAATGCTGCAGACGTAGCGGGTACAGGTCGTGGTGGTCGTATCACTAAAGAAGATGTTGCAAATCATCAAACTAAACCTGCTGCTGCAGCTGCGCCATTAAGCGTTGCGGTAGGTGAGCGTATTGAGAAACGTGTTCCTATGACACGTTTACGTAAGCGTGTTGCTGAGCGTTTACTTGCAGCGACTCAAGAAACTGCAATGTTGACTACGTTTAACGAAGTGAACATGAAGCCAATTATGGAAATGCGTGCACAATATAAAGATGCGTTTGAAAAACGTCATGGTGCACGTTTAGGCTTTATGTCTTTCTTCGTGAAAGCTGCAACTGAAGCATTGAAACGTTACCCAGCAGTAAACGCTTCTATTGATGGTGAAGATATCGTATATCACGGTTACTACGACATCGGTGTAGCGGTTTCTTCTGACCGTGGTCTAGTGGTTCCTGTATTACGTGATACAGACCGTATGAACTACGCTGAAGTTGAAAACGGTATTCGTGACTATGCTTACAAAGCACGTGACGGTAAGTTGGGTATTGAAGACATGACTGGCGGTACATTCACCATTACTAACGGTGGTACTTTCGGTTCATTGTTATCTACTCCAATTCTAAATACGCCACAAACTGCAATTTTGGGTATGCACAAAATCCAAGAGCGTCCTATGGCGGTTAATGGCCAAGTAGAAATCTTGCCAATGATGTATTTAGCGCTTTCTTATGACCACCGTTTAATTGATGGTAAAGAAGCTGTAGGTTTCCTTGTAACAATCAAAGAATTGTTAGAAGAACCAGCTAAACTCATCCTTGACCTTTAATTCTAAAGAATAAATCAGTGGGCTTGGAGCGATCCTCTAAGCCCATTTTTGGAGATAAAAATGTCTCAACAATTTGATCTTGTTGTTATTGGCGGTGGCCCAGGTGGTTATGAAGCGGCAATTCGTGCTGCACAACTTGGTTTTAAAGTTGCGTGTATCGAAAAACGTATTCATAAAGGCAAACCATCTTTAGGTGGTACATGCTTAAACGTGGGTTGTATCCCATCTAAAGCATTACTTGATTCTTCACATCGTTATGAAGATACAGTGCATCACTTGGCTGATCACGGTATCACCACAGGCGAAGTACAGTTTGACCTTGCAAAACTTTTAGCACGTAAAGACAAAATCGTTGACCAATTGACTGGCGGTATTGATCAGTTATTAAAAGGTAACGGTATTGAGTGGTTAAAAGGTACAGGTAAATTACTTGCTGGCAAGAAAGTTGAGTTTGTTTCTCACGAAGGTGAAACTCAGGTTCTAGAGCCTAAATATGTCATTCTTGCGACAGGTTCTGTACCAGTTAACATTCCTGTAGCGCCAGTAGATCAAGACCTGATTGTTGATTCAACAGGTGCACTTGAGTTCCCTGAAGTACCTAAGCGTTTAGGTGTGATTGGTGCAGGTGTCATTGGTCTTGAGCTTGGTTCAGTATGGCGTCGTTTGGGTGCAGAAGTTGTAGTATTTGAAGCAATGGATGCATTCTTACCAATGGCTGACAAAGCATTGGCTAAAGACTACCAAAAACTGTTGACTAAGCAAGGTATGGACATCCGTATCGGTGCAAAAGTTGCAGGTACTGAAATTAACGGTCGTGAAGTTACAGTTAAATATACCCAAGGCGGCGAAGACAAAGAACAAACTTTTGACAAGTTAATCGTTTGTGTAGGTCGTCGTGCTTATGCAGAAGGCTTATTGGCTGATGACTGTGGTATTAAACTGACTGAACGTGGTTTAGTTGAAGTGAACGATTGGTGTGCAACTTCTGTTGAAGGTGTATATGCAATTGGTGACTTGGTGCGTGGTCCAATGCTTGCACATAAAGCAATGGAAGAAGGCGTGATGGCTGTTGAGCGTATTCATGGCCATGCTGCACAAGTGAACTACGATACCATCATTTCAGTGATTTACACACACCCTGAAGCGGCGTGGGTAGGTTTAACTGAAGAGCAAGCCAAAGAAAAAGGTCATGAAGTGAAAACTGGTCAATTCGGTTTCGCTGTAAATGGTCGTGCTTTAGCTGCTGGTGAAGGTGCAGGCTTTGTGAAGTTTGTAGCAGATGCAAAAACAGATCGTCTATTGGGCATGCATGTAATTGGCCCTGCAGCGTCTGACATTGTTCACCAAGGTATGATTGCCCTTGAATTTGTATCTTCAGTTGAAGATTTACAATTAATGACATTTGGTCATCCAACTTTCTCTGAAGTAGTGCATGAAGCTGCTTTAGCGGTGGATGGGCGTGCGATTCACGCGATTCAGCGTAAACGCAAATAACACTAAAAAGAGCGGCTTAGGCCGCTCTTTTTACATTTGATGGTTGTGTTTGTGGGAATAATCATCTAAAAATAAAGAGCATAGAAAATAGCACCACCATGGAAGACCAAGATCAAACCCAGATTTGATGCGGGTGGTGAGAACTGAATAAAAGAAGTAGTAAAAGGTTAGTCAATGAATTTACATGAGTATCAAGCGAAAGCGCTATTAAAAAAATATGGCATGCCTGTTCAGGAAGGAATCTTGGCCACGACAGCAGTAGAAGCTGTGCAAGCTTTTGAGCAACTGGGCGGAAAATTTGCCGTAATGAAGGCGCAAGTACATGCGGGTGGCCGTGGTAAAGCGGGTGGTGTAAAAGTGGTGAAATCTGCACAGGAAGCTGCAGACTATGCCAATGAAATTATTGGTACACGCTTGGTCACTTATCAAACTGATGCTTATGGTCAGCCGGTAAACAGTATTTTGGTTGCAGAAGATGTCTATCCTGTAGAGCGCGAATTGTACTTAGGTGCTGTGGTAGATCGTTCAAGCCGTCGTGTCACCTTTATGGCATCTACCGAAGGTGGGGTTGAAATTGAAAAAGTCGCAGAAGAAACCCCTGAAAAAATTATTAAAGTAGAAGTCGATCCATTGGTGGGGTTATTGCCATTTCAGGCGCGAGAAGTTGCTTTCGCCTTAAAACTAAAAGATAGCCAAATCACTCAGTTTGTAAAAATTATGACTGCGGCTTATCAGGCATTTATTGATAATGATTTTGCATTGTTTGAAATTAATCCACTTTCAGTGCGCGAAAATGGTGAGATTTTATGTGTCGATGCTAAAGTCGGAATTGACTCTAATGCGTTGTACCGTTTACCTGAGGTATTGGCGCTGCGAGATAAGTCACAAGAAAATGAGCGTGAATTGCGTGCTTCAGAATTTGACCTGAACTATGTAGCTTTGGAAGGCAACATTGGCTGTATGGTCAATGGTGCGGGCTTGGCAATGGCAACGATGGATATTATTAAGTTGTATGGTGGCCAGCCTGCGAACTTCTTAGATGTAGGTGGTGGTGCAACCAAAGAGCGTGTGATTGAAGCCTTTAAAATTATTTTGGCAGATCACTCAGTCAAAGGCGTGTTAATCAATATTTTTGGTGGAATTGTACGTTGTGACATGATTGCAGAAGCAATTATTGCAGCGGTTCAAGAGGTAAATGTTACTGTGCCTGTGGTGGTTCGTTTAGAAGGAAACAACTCAGAGCTAGGTGCTAAATTACTAGATGAATCAGGATTAAAACTTATTTCTGCAAATGGCTTGTCCGATGCTGCAGAAAAAATTGTTGCTGCAGTGAAAGCTTAAGGAGAATCAGGCATGAGCGTATTAATTGATAAAAACACCAAAGTATTGGTTCAGGGTTTTACGGGTAAGAACGGGACTTTTCACTCAGCACAAGCACTCGACTATGGCACGAAAGTGGTGGGTGGGGTCACGCCAGGTAAAGGTGGTCAAACACATTTAGAATTACCCGTGTTTAACACTATGAAAGAAGCGGTACGTGAAACAGCTGCAGATGCATCCGTGATTTATGTACCAGCACCATTTGTTCTAGATTCGATTGTGGAAGCTGTAGATTCAGGCGTAGGTTTAATTGTCGTGATTACAGAAGGCGTGCCAACCATCGACATGCTCAAGGCTAAGCGCTATTTGGAAACCAATAGCAATGGAACACGTTTAGTTGGGCCGAATTGTCCAGGCGTGATTACACCAGGCGAATGTAAAATTGGCATTATGCCAGGACATATTCATCAACCAGGCCGTATTGGAATTATTTCACGTTCAGGTACGCTGACGTATGAAGCGGTAGCTCAAACTACAAAACTTGGACTTGGACAATCGACTTGTATTGGTATTGGAGGGGATCCAATTCCAGGAATGAATCAGATTGATGCTTTAAAATTATTCCAAGATGACCCAGATACTGATGCCATTATTATGATTGGTGAGATTGGCGGAACGGCAGAAGAAGAGGCTGCTGAATATATTCAGTCCAATGTCAGCAAACCTGTAGTGGGTTATATTGCAGGTGTGACTGCACCAAAAGGCAAGCGTATGGGGCATGCGGGTGCAATTATTTCAGGCGGTAAAGGCACAGCAGAAGAAAAGTTTGCTGCCTTTGAGCGAGCGGGAATGGCATATACACGTAGTCCTGCAGAATTAGGTTCTACCATGCTGCAAGTACTTAAGGAAAAAGGTTTGGCTTAAGCTAAATTTCGGCAATCTAATTAACAGATCATTCAATCATTAGATTGCCTATTAAGCAGAACATAATGATCGATTTAATCCCCGTAAAAGGGGATTTTTTATGTGTGAAAGCGTGCAATAATTGAAATATAAAGTTTTTTTAATCAATTAATTAAGTAAAAATTATGTAATAAGTAATATTTTATAAGGCTCTAGACTAACATATCTATTCTGCTAGTCTAGAGCCTCAAAAATAGTACGATCCAAATTTGGGTCGTATTTTTTTGCATGTCGAATTAAATCTAAATAGAATTTTTTGTGATCTTTAGCTTGTTCCATATAGGGCATGGCCATAATTGCGTTGTAATCATAATAACGGTAGGTACTTGGCATGGATTGTGAAAACCACTGTTCGCTTTGTGGTTGAAGCACCACAGGTGCATACATGTTCCGAGCAACCAATAAATTCGGTTGGTATTGCTTTAAAACTTGGGTGATGCCCGCAGCCAATTGATCCAAGTACGCAGTTTTGTGTTTGGCTAAACGTCCCTGCAAAGGGTGTCGAATATTGTTGAAAATTCGTTTTGAAAAGCCCCATTCTTGATAGTACTTACGTGCCGAAGCCGAAGAGTCTTCATAATCTGACAAGGTAATATCATCATGGTACAGCACACCATCTACAGGGTTGTGCTGAATAAAATCACGGAAAATATCGACAATAATTGCCAAGTTTTTCTCTTCAAAAGGAGAAAGGCGAATATAGCCTTTTTGACCGCCTTGACGATGTTCTACATAGTTTAAATCTTGAGCTTTGGGTAATTCCCAAGCCAGCATTGGTAGCCAAGCATAGACTTGTTGAACCTGAGTTTTATCACGAATGAGTTGATGCACCTGTTGAAACAAATTGTCCCGTACTGGCACATGGCGGTTCTCAAAATAAACCTGATCGGCTGAACCATTGGCATCTGGGTCGGCAAAAGCCTGCAAAAAAATGGTATTGGGTTGAATAGCATTAATGCGCTGAATTAAGGCTTGTATATTTCGCTTTTGTTGGGCTTTGTCGCTGTCAAACACATAATCTAAATCAATGTGCATGATGCGCATTTTTGCAATGTGATGCTTGTGCAGATTAGGTTTATGTGAATTTGTGTTAGGCAGTTTTAGCGGCTCATGCAAAACATACTGAATAGGGTGGTCTGGTATCACCACCAAGGCGTGTACTTGTGCGTAAGTGGAAATCGTCATCAAGAGTCCAATTTGACTGATACGCTGAATAGTTCGGATGAGTCCAGACATAAATAAGGGCATCACATTTAAAGCTGTACAACAGAATAGAGTTACTTTAATTGGAATACCGTTGGCTTCAAGTAGAATTTTGCAATGATGCTGTTGAGTCCTGTATTACCTCTAATAAAGAGTCAGTTGTGATGTATACAATTTGCTAAAAGTTTAGGTATATGCAGGTATCAAGGCGATAATTCAGACAAAAAAATACGCAATGATTGGGGTGATCATTGCGTAGGAACTACGAATCTGCATACACAGTTTCGGTAAAGGAGAAATGTTATGAAATTAGGATTGCTCCTAAAGCATGTGATTATCATAAGCAAAACCTGAATACTTTTCCTCAGTATTCGAGTTACGTGATGTTAAGTAACGTAACTAATAAGTGTTTTGTGTGAGTAAAATAACGAGATTTTGAAGGTTTTGCAGAAATAAAAAAGCCTCTAATTTTAGTAAATTAGAGGCTTTGTGTTTAAATAATACGTGATAAAACAGGTGTTTAGGGGAGTTGATTTAGAAGCGGAAAACGCCTAATCCAGCTTTCACTTCGTCTAAAGTTTGCTGAGTAATATCACGGCATTTGTCTGTACCCGATTTCAAAATGTCCATAATGTAATCTGGGTCTTTTGCCAACTCGATACGACGTTCACGGATAGGGCCAATCAATTCTTTTAAAATACCTTCTAAACGCTTTTTCACGGTACCATCGCCCAAACCACCACGACGATAATGCGCTTTCAGTTCTTCAAGCTCTTCTTTATTGGTGTCAAACGCATCTAAATAGGTAAATACCACGTTGCCTTCAACCTGACCTGGGTCTTCAATACGCAGGTGATTCGGGTCGGTGTACATGGCATTCACCGCTTTTTTAATGTCTTTGTCGGTGGCGTCTAACACAATGGTATTGCCCAAAGATTTAGACATTTTAGCTTTGCCATCAAAACCTGGTAAGCGACCCACATTAGACAATAAAGCCTGACATTCAGGTAACAGGTCTTGTCCAATCTGACGATTCACACGACGTACAATTTCATTGGTCTGTTCAATCATTGGAATCTGATCTTCGCCGACTGGCACTACAGTCGCTTTAAATGCAGTAATATCGGCTGCCTGTGCCACAGGGTAGCAGAGGAAACCTGCAGGAATATCACGCTCAAAACCACGCATCTGAATTTCAGATTTAATGGTTGGGTTGCGCTCTAAACGTGCCACAGTCACGAAGTTTAAATACAACATGGTGAGTTCGTTTAGCGCAGGCAAACAAGATTGCACGCAAATGGTGGTCTTGGTTGGGTCAATGCCTACAGCTAAATAATCGGTAGCAACTTCAATAATATTACGACGTACTTTTTCAAAGTTATCGGCGTTATCGGTCAGGGCTTGAGCATCGGCAAGTAACAGATGTTGATGATGCGAGTCTTGTAAACCTACACGTGAACGTAAAGAACCCACAAAGTGACCTAAATGTAGCTGTCCAGTCGGACGATCGCCCGTCAAAATCACAGGACGATTATCTTGATTACTCATTTTTTATTCCAAGTCGTATCTACGACATCTATGTACCGATGAATTGCTACATTGTAAGGCATAACATTTTTCAATGTCACTTCCTTAAACAGATTGAATTGAATTCGTTTAAAAAATTAATGAAGTAAATACAGAGTTTATTTGCGTACAGTTTTAAAATAGATAGAAAATCGCATAAGGATAACAAAGCAATGGCGAGCAGCTTATTACTTTTATTAGATGACATTGCAACCGTTTTAGATGATGTAGCCGTCATGAGTAAAATGGCTGCTAAAAAAACAGCAGGGGTATTGGGTGATGATCTGGCATTGAATGCGCAGCAGGTCAGTGGTGTGCGTGCAGATCGTGAGTTACCTGTAGTGTGGCGGGTAGCTAAGGGCTCTTTTGTTAATAAATTGATTTTAGTACCGTTGGCACTGCTCATTAGCGTGGTTGCCGCATGGTTGATTAATCCATTATTGGTCATTGGTGGGTTGTTCTTAAGCTATGAGGGTGTTGAAAAGATCATGCACACCCTACAGCACAAAAAAGCAAAAACTGCCGCAGAAGCGCAATTAGAATTGATTCAGACTGAGCAAGACCTTGCTCGTTTTGAAAATGAAAAAATTAAAGGTGCAGTGCGTACTGACTTTATTCTATCGGCTGAAATTGTGGTGATTTCATTAGGTACAGTCGCAGCCGCCAGTTTCTTAACCAAAGTGACCGTATTAAGCGTAATTGCCATTGCCATGACCGTTGGGGTCTATGGCTTAGTTGCATTTATTGTCAAAATTGATGACATTGGTTTACATCTGACTGAACAACCATCTAATTTTAAACAACGTATTGGTCGTGGCTTATTGGCATTCGCCCCGATATTAATGAAAACTTTGTCGGTTGTTGGGACTGCTGCCATGTTTTTAGTGGGTGGTGGTATTATCAATCATGCTATTCCATTTGTGCACCATTTCACAGAAGATACAGTAGAGTATGTTCAAGACATCCCAACTATGGGCAGCATTGTAGGGGCTGTAACGCCAACCTTAATGAATTTTGCGGTGGGTATTTTAGCGGGTGTATTGGTTGTGATTGTGGTTACACTGATTCAAAAAGTATGGCCAAAGTCTAAACAGAGTCAATAAGCCCTGCTTCAAGACTTAGACTATATTTAGAATGAACTATCATTCAAAAAATTGAGAAAGGATAAGAATAATGCGTTGGAAAGGTCGTCGAGTTAGTACGAATGTAGAAGACCGCCGTGGTGGCGGTGGAGCAAAAGCGGGCGGTATCAGTATCTTGGGCTTGGTGGTGGCCTTTGTTGCATGGAAGTTCTTTGGGGTCGACCCTCAATCTGCTTATCAGGCAACTAAGCAAGTCACCTCACATGCACAAAGTGCTGAAACCAAAGGTTTAGATAACCCAAGCCCTGAGCAGCAAGAAGCCATTGAGTTTGTAGGTACTGTTTTGGCAGATACTGAAGACACCTGGTCACAAGTGTTTCAGCAGCAGTTAAATAGCCAATATATTCCACCTAAACTGGTACTGTTTACGGGCGTGGTGAATTCGGGTTGTGGTACTGCACAATCTGCCATGGGGCCATTTTATTGCCCTGCCGATCAAAAAGTATATATTGATACTTCATTCTTCCAAGCCATGCGTCAGCAAATGGGGATTGGTGGAGAGCAAAATCAGACTGAACTTAGCCGAAACGATCAGGCTGGTGATTTTGCACAAGCTTACGTGGTGGCACATGAAGTTGGACATCATATTCAAACTATTTTAGGCATTTCTGAACAAGTGCATAAAGCACGTCAGCAAGTCAGTGACGTGCAGGGCAACCAGCTTTCAGTTCGTCAAGAATTACAGGCAGACTGTTTATCGGGTGTGTGGGCGCATCACAACCATCAACGTACTCAATTCTTAGAACAGGGCGATATTGAAGAAGCGATGGACGCTGCACATAAAATTGGGGATGATTACTTGCAAAAACGTGCACGTGGACAAGTCGTACCTGATAGCTTCACGCATGGTACTAGTGCGCAGCGTGTGCAATGGTTCCAAACAGGCTTAAAGTCAGGCTTGATTAACGATTGTGACACCTTCAATGCCGCAATATAAGTGACTTAAACTTGTATGATTATGATAAAAGGAGTGATTGATTCACTCCTTTTTCTTTTTAACAATTGCAGGAAATCAGGCTGTTTATGAAGCCAAATATTTCTACTACAAAATCCAGTGATGAATTAGCACAGCAGATTTTAGCCGTGGTGTGTCTAATTCCTAAAGGGCGTGTAGCAACTTATGGACAAGTGGCGGCATTGGCAGGTTTACCCAAACATGCGCGATTAGTGGGTTATGTCTTAAAGCATTTGTCAGCAGATCATCAAGTACCGTGGCATAGGGTGATTAATGCACAAGGCAAAATTAGCCTAAGTAAGTTGAATGCTCAGGGTGAAAATGTGCAGGCATTAAAGCTAATGGCTGAAGATATAGTTGTGCTGGAAGGTAGGGTAAATTTAAAACAATACCAATGGCGACCTTGAGTCGTTGAAGAAACAAGAGGGAAGAAAGTAAAGGTTAAGCAGATGAATTATTATGCAGTCAGGAAAGCGATTTAAGGAAATTGTTGAAATGAAAAACAGTATAGTTTTGAGTGCATGAAGATGTGAAAAAGAAAGAAAAAGCGAAAAGTTCCCCATTTCCGTAGAAATGAGGAACAAGAAACTTATTGGCGTACCACAAGTACAGGTGTTGTGCCTTCGCTTAAAATGCTTTGAGCAACACTACCTAAGAATAATTTTTTCAAGCCAGTACGACCATGAGAACCGATCACGATTAGGTCAGCATTTAACTCTTTAGCAGCATTGCTAATTTCACGTGCAATGACTTGACCTTCAAGTAATTTAGTTTCAGCTTCAACACCTTGCTCAGTGAATTTTTGTTTCGCCTCTTCTAGCGTTTTTACGATAGAAGCACGCGCACGTTCAATTAAGTCATTGGTTTGGTTTGCTGTGATGTATTCTGCAGCAATGTATGGGTCAAGAGTAAGTACTTGAACCACAGTAATTTTACTACCAAATGCTTTTGCAAGTTCAGCAGCTTTTGCAACAGCAGCAAAAGAAGTTTCAGAACCGTCCACTGGTACGAGGATGTTTTGGTAAGCCATGAGTGTTTCTCCTTATTGTAATTTCAATACTTTAATAAAATATTCGCTCTGAGTCCTGTCTTATCTTACGCTGAATTCATAGAGAATAAAACCCAGTAATTTCATAAAGATAATTGAGTGCTGTAAGTCCTTATTTCACCTTAATTTAGCATGAAATTATGACGCTGTGCTTGAAATTCAACTAAAGTTTTAGTCCTTATTGTTGTGCTGATTTTTAAAAAATTCCACCAGTTTTTTAACATCATCTGTCTGCAATTGTTCTCGTATTTGTAGCAGATATTTTTCATCTAAATCATACAGTTTTAGTGCCAGAATGTCGGAAATTTCAGCTGCATTAAAACGGTATTTAATCACTTTAGCAGGTACGCCTGCCACAATGGCATAAGGTGGTACATCTTGCGTAACCACTGCACCTGTAGCCACAATTGCACCTTCACTCAGTTCAACCCCTTGCATAATCATGGCACGACTGCCAATCCAGCAACCATCACCAATTTTAGTATCACCTGCGGCAACAAAGCTGCGAGTATCAAACGGAAAAGCCGCAATCCAGTCACTGCGATGCAATTGATTGCCGCCCATCATAATCACACATTCCGCACCAAAGCAGACAAAATTACCAATATAGAGCTGATCAATTGGTTTTTCTGCTGTGGCGGGTTTGTCGTGCAAATAACGCACTACACAACGCTCAAAGCCTTGATCCCAATAAGCTGAATAATACGAGTAATTGCCTTTAATATGGATATTCGGATTTTTTACAGTTTTGGAGATAAACTCAAATTCGCACCAGTGTTTAACAGGGGAATTAATCAGCGTTTCAGACATGGTGTATGTGTAAAAAATTAATGAAATAGAATTATATATGAGTTACTTTTGATTTCTTATAATATTCATCCTGACAGAAGCTTGGTGGGCAGAGAAGTTAATGTTTGTCTAAAATGAGTTTGAGGAAAAAATAGCAGATGAAATAAAAAGAATCATTCATACCTTTACTTTGGTAATCCCCCCTAAAAAAATAATAGGATTTAAAAGTAGAATTTTCCCTTAAGATACAAGCTAGAGATTCTGCATGAAAACACCTGTATTTAGGGGTTACATCGATCAAATTTCAGGTGTAGTGAATTATGTGAATCAGACTTTTAGTTTGTTTAATGAAGTTGAGAAAGTGCGACCAAAAAAATTGCTCAAATAAATTTTAAGGATAATCGTAATTTATGAGTACTTTTAACATGAACCGTTACACACTAGCGCTTACGGCTATTATTTTTTACGCCTGTGGGATGCTGTACTGGGTTTTTGCCGATGCCAATTTTGATGGCATGAAATGGTTAACCATTTGGTTCTTTAGCAGTACTTTATTTTTTGGTTTTTGGTCTGGACATGTGCTTAGTACGACACCGATAGAAGAGCTTAAGGCTGAAAAGAAGGGCTATCTTTGGGGACATATCCAATTAGGTGTCATATTGGTTATGGTCATTGCCATGTCAACAGGTTTAAATAAAAAGGTCGCTATTCTTTTTTTGGATATAGAGGGTTATGTCAGTGAACTCAAACAAGCAAAAGTGATTATGAAGGGGGGATCGAAACTAAGTGCAGGAGGACCTAGAAGAGCAGCCTCAACGTGGCCTGTAATGGATGTTATTGAAGGCGATAATGGATGGATACCTTTATGTCATTTGATATTAATAGATCAATGTGAATATGGCTATATGATGGATCAAAGTTTTGATATCCAATATGTTAAAGGGTTTGGTTATCCTATAAAATATATGACTTTAATCTATGAAATCAAATCACCCGACTTTTATAGAGGAATTGATTATCACGTTGCATTATATAAAACCAATCAACGCTATGTGTGGTATCTGATCTTTTTTACCATTATACCTGCATTAATCTTTGTATTTTTAATTCCATATCTTCTGTTTTTAAATCAACACCGTAAAATCAATTGACTAACGTTTAGTTAGTCTAGATAGTTCAACCACCAAAAGGCAACTTTAATTGATAAATAATAATTCTTCAAAAGAGGTTGCTTTAGTGATTTAAAGCTTAAAGTATTTATCTTAAAAAATTCCACAAAAACATAAAAATATTTTTGACACTATGGGGAAAGATGAAACCCCAAATGCCAAAAAAGAGTGATGCTGCCAATATGATGTTGATGGGATTGCTCTGTGTATTGATATAGAGTCCCCAAACTGGAATCAAAATAAGTCCTAAAACAGCCCCTGAAAGTGCATAAACAAATGCATGAATGAAGCGATTTTCCATCTTATTTTCCTAAATTTTTTTCGCAGTATAATCTATGCATCATTCATTGTGACTTTTAGACAATAAAAAACCCCTCAAAGAGGGGCATCGTGTGCAGTTATCTTTAATACTTAAAGATATTCTACATTCACAATTTCGTATTCTACTTCGCCTTGCGGGGTCACAATTTTGGCTTCATCGCCTTCATTTTTACCCAATAAGCCACGTGCGATTGGCGAGTTCACTGAAATTTTGTTGATTTTAAAGTCAGCTTCGTCATCACCTACAATTTTGTAAGTTTTTTGCTCTTCGGTGTCTAGGTTTTCAATGGTCACGGTTACACCAAAAACCACACGTCCGTTTTGTTCAAGCTCTTTCACATCAATCACTTGGCAAGCGCCCAGTTTACCTTCGATGTCTTGGATACGGCCTTCACAGAAACCTTGCTGTTCACGCGCAGCATGATATTCGGCATTTTCTTTTAAATCGCCATGTTCACGTGCTTCTGCAATCGCAGCAGTAATACGTGGACGTTCAACCGACTTAAGCTGTTGTAATTCTTGCTCTAAAGCGTATTTGCCTTCAGGCGTCATAGGATAACGTTGCATGTTGTCCCTCTTTAAAAATATTGAAGTCTATAAATGAAAAAAAGCCCGCCACCCGAAAGGTGACGGGACTTTTCATAAATGTATTAACCTACAGTAAGGTCTTGCAGGCGATATACATCCATTGGTAATTTGATTGCTAAAGCTTGGCAAACGGCATCTGCACCATTCAAAGTTGTGGTGTAATACACTTTACCTTGTAATGCAGAACGACGGATTGAGAACGAATCCTGCTGTGCTTGCTTGCCTTCAGATGTATTGATGATGAGGTGAATCTCACCATTTTTCAAGCGGTCTACAATGTGTGGGCGACCTTCAGTCACTTTGTTCACACGTTCACACTCAATACCTGCATCAGTGATTACTTTGTGTGTACCACCTGTTGCAACAAGTTTGAAGCCAAAATCAGCCAGTTGTTTTGCAATACGTGCCACATGCGGTTTATCTGACTCACGTACAGACAAGAATGCATGTTTTACTTCGCCTTCAGTTGGGATACCTGGTAAGCGATCATTCGAGCCTAACACAGCTTTATAGAATGCTTCACCAAAAGTTTTACCCACACCCATCACTTCACCTGTAGATTTCATCTCAGGCCCAAGCACTGGGTCTACACCAGGGAACTTGTTGAATGGGAACACGGCTTCTTTTACAGAGAAGTGTTGCGGAATGATTTCTTTAGTAAAGCCTTGCGCTTCTAAAGACTGACCCGCCATACAACGTGCTGCAACTTTAGCCAATGATTCGCCAATACACTTAGAAACGAATGGCACAGTACGTGATGCACGTGGGTTCACTTCTAAGATATAAACGTCATTGCCTTTAACGGCAAACTGTACGTTCATCAAGCCAATAACGCCCAATTCTTTTGCCATTGCAACAGTTTGACGACGCATTTCGTCCTGTACTTCATCTGACAATGAATAAGGTGGAATTGAACATGCAGAGTCACCAGAGTGAATACCTGCTTGTTCGATGTGCTGCATAATACCGCCAATCACCACATCTTTACCGTCAGATACGCAGTCTACGTCAACTTCAATCGCATCATCCAAGAAGCGGTCTAACAATACAGGCGCATCGTTAGAGGCTTGAACTGCATCACGCAAGTAGCGTTTAAGTTCTTCTTCGTTATACACGATTTCCATTGCACGGCCACCCAATACATAAGATGGACGAACAACTAACGGATAACCTACTTTAGCTGCTTCTGCGATACCTTCTTCAGCAGATTTTACAATGCTGTTATTCGGCTGACGCAATTGCAGACGTTGAATCATTTGTTGGAAACGTTCACGGTCTTCTGCACGGTCAATTGCATCTGGTGATGTACCAATAATTGGTGCACCTGCTTCTTCTAAAGCGCGCGCCAATTTCAGTGGAGTTTGACCACCGTACTGCACAATAATGCCTTTTGGCTTTTCTGTACGTACGATTTCAAGTACATCTTCCAAAGTAATTGGTTCAAAGTACAAACGGTCTGAAGTGTCGTAATCGGTAGATACGGTTTCAGGGTTACAGTTCACCATAATGGTTTCGTAACCATCTTCACGCATAGCAAGGGCTGCGTGTACACAGCAGTAATCGAATTCGATACCTTGACCAATACGGTTTGGACCGCCACCAATGACCATGATTTTGTCTTTGGTAGATGGATTTGATTCACACTCTTCATCGTAAGTTGAATACATGTAAGCAGTGTCAGATTCAAACTCTGCAGCACAGGTATCTACACGTTTGTAAACTGGATATACACCCATGTTCCAACGTTGTTTACGGAATTGCTTTTGTGAAATGCCCATCAAGTTGGCAATACGTAAGTCAGATAAACCTTTGCGTTTAAATGAACGTACATTTTCAGCAGTTAAGTCACCAAAACCTAAAGATTTGATTTGTTCTTCAGTTTTAACAATGTCTTCAATCTGAACGAGGAACCATTTGTCAATTTTGGTCGCTTGGAATACGTCTTCTACAGAGAAGCCATGACGGAAAGCGTCTGCCACGTACCAAATACGCTCTGGGCCAGGAACTTTGAGTTCAACCAAAATTTTGTCACGTGCGCCTTCAGCACCCACTTCAATTTGTTCGTCAAAACCGCAAGAACCAGTTTCCAAACCACGAAGCGCTTTGTTGATCGACTCTTGGAAGTTACGGCCAATTGCCATCACTTCACCTACAGATTTCATCTGTGTGGTTAAAGTCGCATCTGCTTGTGGGAATTTTTCAAAGTTGAAACGTGGAACTTTAGTTACAACGTAGTCAATTGATGGTTCAAATGACGCAGGGGTTGTACCGCCTGTGATGTCGTTTTTAAGTTCATCTAGGGTATAACCAATAGCAAGTTTCGCAGCAACTTTTGCAATTGGGAAACCTGTTGCTTTAGATGCAAGCGCAGATGAACGTGATACACGTGGGTTCATCTCAATTACAACCATACGGCCAGTATTTGGACAAATACCGAACTGTACGTTAGAACCACCTGTTTCTACACCAATTTCACGAAGTACCGCTAAAGATGCATTACGCATCAATTGGTATTCTTTGTCGGTCAATGTCTGTGCAGGTGCAACGGTAATTGAGTCACCTGTGTGTACGCCCATTGGGTCAAAGTTTTCAATTGAACATACGATAATACAGTTGTCGTTTTTGTCACGAACAACTTCCATTTCGTATTCTTTCCAGCCAATCAATGATTCATCAATCAATAATTGTTTGGTTGGGGAAAGATCGAAACCTCGTTCACAGATTTCTAGGAATTCTTCTTTGTTGTATGCAATACCGCCACCAGAACCACCCATGGTGAATGATGGACGAATAATTACAGGGAAGCCGAAGCGAGATTGAATTTCAAGCGCTTCTTCCATAGATTCAGCAATTGCCGCTTTGGGACATTCAAGACCAATTTTGCGCATGGCTTGGTCAAATAATTTGCGGTCTTCAGCTTTTTCAATAGCGTCTTTGGTCGCACCAATCAATTCAACATTGTATTTTTCTAAAATACCGTTGGCATCTAGTGCAAGCGCACAGTTCAGTGCAGTTTGACCACCCATGGTCGGTAGTACTGCATCTGGACGTTCTTTTTCAATGATTGCTGCAACAGTTTGCCAAGTGATTGGTTCGATGTAAGTTGCATCTGCCATTGCAGGGTCAGTCATGATGGTCGCTGGGTTAGAGTTGACCAAAATAACACGGTAACCTTCTTCACGAAGTGCCTTACATGCTTGAGCACCAGAATAGTCAAACTCACAAGCCTGACCAATAACAATAGGACCAGCACCAATAATTAAGATGCTTTTAATATCCGTACGTTTAGGCATTATTTCGCTCCTTAATTACTTCTTAGCGGCTTCAATAAGTTCGATGAAATGATCGAACAAGAGTGCGCAGTCATGTGGACCTGAACTTGCTTCTGGGTGACCTTGGAAGCTAAATGCAGGCTTGTCTGTACGATGAATACCTTGGTTTGTGCCATCGAACAATGAACGGTGCGTTGCACGTACATTGCTAGGTAAGGTACTTTCATCTACCGCGAAGCCGTGGTTCTGAGAAGTAATCATCACTGTACCTGTTTCTAAGTTTTGTACAGGATGGTTTGCACCATGGTGACCATGCGGCATTTTCATCGTTTTTGCACCCGATGCAAGCGCAAGGATTTGGTGACCTAAACAGATACCAAATACAGGAGTATTTGTGGTTTCTACAATTGTTTTTACAGCTTCAATTGCGTAGTCACATGCAGCTGGGTCGCCAGGGCCATTTGATAAGAAAATGCCATCTGGGTTTAATGCAAGGACTTTTTCAGCAGGGGTTTGTGCAGGAACAACGGTCAGTTTACAACCGCGGTCTGCCAGCATACGCAGGATGTTGGTTTTGACACCGTAATCGTATGCAACCACATGATATTTAAGTTCAGGTTGAGTAAAGCCTTTGCCAAGTTCCCATGAACCTTCAGTCCATTCAAAACCTTCAGGATCACAACATACTTTTGCAAGATCTAAGCCGTTTAAGCCGCCAAATGCACGTGCTTTAGCAATTGCTTCTTCTTCAGTGATATTTTCACCAGCAAGAATACAGCCGTTTTGCGCACCTTTGGCACGTAAAATACGGGTCAATTTACGGGTATCAATATCTGCAATCGCAACCACGTTGTGTGCTTGCAAATATTCCGCTAAAGATTGATTAGAACGGAAGTTACTGTGTAGTAAAGGCAAATCACGGATAATTAAACCGTTTGCCCATACTTTATGAATACGACCAGACTCGACATCTTCATCATTACAACCTGTGTTCCCAATGTGCGGGTAAGTTAAAGTCACAAGTTGCTGTGCATAACTCGGGTCGGTCAAAATTTCTTGATAGCCAGTCATGGCAGTGTTAAAAACGACTTCACCAGTCGTACTTCCCGTTGCACCGATAGACGTACCTTTAAAGATTGTACCGTCGGCAAGGGCTAAAATGGCGGGGGTGCTCAAACCAAAGCTCCTGAACTAAAACCACAAAAATAGGGCTGTAAAAAAGCGAGTAGACGAAAAAAAAGGAAGGTCAATGTTTAAACCTACCCTCCTATGTCTGCTCGCTTGAACTTAACATTGCATTATACGCATGAGCTCGCCAAAAGTCCATTCAGTTTCTGATGAATATGTAAGATAAAGGGCTTGCTTTCTTTAGCCGATTTATGTTTTAGCAATGTAGTAAAATGTAAGTAATCTACGATTGTCTAACAATACAAAACCCATATTCGAGCAAATTCACTTATGCTGAAAATATAAACAACAACGACCTTGGGTGAAGCAAAATGACTGAACAAGAAAAATCAGTAGCTGACAATAAAGCAATCAAAGATGCGGTGCATGAGGGTGCTGAAAAGCTTGAAAAAGTCACTCATGATGCCAAAGAACAGGTGCTAGAAGTTGTCGCTGAAACGCAGGAAAAACTGCAAAACGAAGCGAAGCAATTAAATGCTAGTGTGCAAGAGCAATTGGGTCAATTAAAGCAAGATGTATTGCAAAAAATTGAAGCATTGAAAGCACAGTTTGGTGGTTCACCTAAAGACTTAGGTGAGTTAAAAGAGTTTGTGAAAACTGAATTTAGCGCAATTATTGATGATCTTTCTAAACTGGGTAAAGAGTTGAAAGAAGATGTCAGCAGCATTTCAGTGAAACATAAAGACCAATTGGTTGAAACGTTTCAGCGTTCTAAAGAACACACTTTGGAAGCGTGGAAAAAAGTTAATCCACAAAAAACAGAAACGAATGACGAGACTGATCAAGCTTAAACAAGTAAGACTTATAGCCTAATCAGCCATAAAAAAAGTGAGGTTCGGCCTCACTTTTTTTATTCAAATTTCTGCTCAAGTACAAAATGAAAATCTGATTACGCATTTTGAAACTAGACAAGATTAGAACTGATGTAACCAATCTCGTTTATTATGAAAATCGGCTGCAGGACTGCTGTGTTGCATGGCATAAAACTGTTCGCCCTGACTGGTTTTTAGCACTGCCGTCAGACCTATAAACAAATCCGTCCATTTTAGTTTATGTTTCAGCATAAATTCGGTTAAATCCAGACTCACATTCAAACCATAATGTGTGCGTTTCAGCTGATTCAGTTCAATATCGTAAGCAGCCACGGGCGGCATTTGCTCAGGATAACGATACTCTTCAAAGGCGTAGGCTTGCCAAGCTTGAGAAGGGGATAAATTGATTTCACGATAAAAATCTTCGCCCTGAACCCCAATGAAAATTTCAAAGCAGGTGTGTTCCCACAAAAAATCCTGACGTGGATGTGACGCTACCAAAGCAGGCCATTCGACCCACTGATTTGGATCGCGCAGCCAAAAGCCTACATTTAACGTAAATGGGCTTTGTTGTTCAATTGCACCGACCAAAGAAATGGCCTGAAATTGACGATTAAAAGCACTGAGTTCGTAACTTGCCATTGAGGGAGATTAGTTAGACAAGTGAGCGTGGCGAACTAAATTAGATAATTTAGCATTTTGTTTGGCTGCTTTTTTGTAGAGTAAGACAATTTTACCAATGCTTTGTACCACTTCAGAACCTGTTGCTGCTGCAATTTCAGTAATCACAGCTGCACGTACCTCACGGTCTTCACCGCCAATTTTGACTTTAATCAATTCGTGATCGTTTAAAGCACGGTTGGTTTCTTCAATCACATTTTCAGTCAAACCTTGCCCGCCAATCATCACTACAGGGTTGAGTGCATGACCAATTTGACGTAAACGCTTGCGTTCCTGAATAGATAGAGCCGCCATAAAGATAACCTAATTTTAAAAACGGCTTAGTATAACAAAAGCCAGTTTGAAACGCTGTAAATTCTATGCAAATAATCTGTGATCTTACTGCCATGTAGAAATATTGAAACTGAATACTTGGTGATATTTCTCTGTAACAGTCAAAGTGACTTTTTTAAGCCTCAGTACAGAAATAAGCGATGGATTTAATAGAAAAAATAGGTCAGTTCTTGGTATTTAGATACAGATGTCTACTGCAAGCGGGTGAATTTTCACGTACAATCGCAATTTAGATGTCTATTCATTATTAAGAGAGTTATGGCAACACGCATTACCAACCAAAAGTTATCCAAAAGTAGTCGTGCGTGGATGAGAGAGCACTTAGATGATCCCTTTGTGAAACGAGCACAAAAAGAAGGGTATCGTGCACGTGCTGCATACAAACTACTTGAGATTCAAGAAAAATATAAACTGATCAAACCCGGTATGACTGTGGTGGACTTAGGTGCTGCTCCAGGCAGTTGGTCACAAATTGCAGGGCAACTTGTGGGCGACAAAGGCTTGGTGATTGCTTCCGATATTTTGGAAATGGACGCACTACCAGATGTGACCTTTTTACAAGGTGACTTCCGTGAAGAGGAAGTGTTCGAAAAATTGTTAAATATTTTAAACGGACGCACGGTAGACGTTGTAATTTCTGATATGGCCCCCAATACATCAGGTAATAAAGCTGTAGATCAACCGCGTCAAATTTACTTATGCGAGTTGGCGCTCGATTTTGCCAACCGTGTATTGGGACCCAATGGCCAGTTTGTGGTCAAAGTGTTCCAAGGTTCGGGGTTTGACGAATTTCGTAAACAGGTCGTGGACAGTTTTGATGTTCTAAAGACAGCAAAACCCGCTGCTTCACGGGCGCGTTCCAAAGAAGTATTCCTTATTGGACAAGGACGTAAAAAGGCGTCTAAATAAAGTTTACTTGCCAAGCCGTTAAAAATTGTGCATTTTGTACGTTTTTAACGAATTGTCTAGCTGATCTTCAGCTTTTTGAATGAAAGGTCACCCAGTAACGGGCATGATCAAATTAGATTGATATGGGAATAAAGCTTTGAGCGATCTCTTCAAGAATGCCGTATTGTGGCTGATTATACTTGGTGTGCTGATTCTAATTTTCAGCAACATCAATAACAGTGAAAAGCCAACTGCAATGAACTACTCAGAGTTTGTTACAGCGGTGAATGCTGGTCAAATTAAGCAAGTCACAATTGATGGCGAAAGAATTAGTGGCGAAAAAGTCAACGGCTCGTCCTTTGAAAGCATTCGTCCAGCAGTTCAAGACCCTGAACTGATGCCGAATCTGATTAAAAACAACGTTGTTGTTGAAGGTACTGCACCTCAACGTCAAGGTTTGTTAATGCAACTATTGATCGCAAGTTTCCCTGTACTTTTAATCATTTTGTTATTCATGTTCTTTATGCGCAACATGGGTGGCGGTGCAGGTGGTAAAAACGGCCCGATGAGCTTTGGTAAATCTAAAGCTAAAATGTTGTCTGAAGACCAAATTAAAGTCACATTTGCAGATGTTGCGGGTTGTGATGAAGCAAAACAAGAAGTAGTTGAAATTGTAGATTTCTTAAAAGACCCTGCAAAATTCAAGCGTCTAGGTGCAACAATTCCTAAAGGCGTGTTGATGGTTGGCCCACCAGGTACAGGTAAAACCTTACTTGCTAAAGCCATTGCAGGCGAAGCGAAAGTTCCGTTCTTTAGTATTTCAGGTTCTGACTTTGTTGAAATGTTTGTAGGTGTGGGTGCGTCTCGTGTTCGTGATATGTTCGAGCAAGCCAAACGCCATGCGCCATGTATTATCTTTATTGATGAGATTGATGCAGTTGGTCGTCATCGTGGTTCAGGTACAGGTGGTGGTCACGATGAGCGTGAGCAAACATTGAACCAGATGCTGGTAGAAATGGACGGTTTTGAAGGCAATGAAGGTATTATTGTCATCGCTGCGACGAACCGTGCCGATGTACTGGATAAAGCCTTGTTACGTCCTGGCCGTTTTGACCGTCAAGTGATGGTTGGCTTGCCTGACATTAAAGGTCGTGAGCAAATTCTGAATGTACACTTGAAAAAGTTACCTTCAGTTACGGGTGTAGATGTCAAAGTATTGGCACGTGGTACACCAGGCTTCTCAGGTGCACAATTGGCAAACCTTGTGAATGAAGCTGCATTGTTTGCTGCACGCCGTAATAAAAATACGGTAGATATGCACGACTTTGAAGACGCCAAAGACAAGTTGTATATGGGTCCTGAACGTAAGTCGATGGTACTGCGTGAAGAAGAGCGCCGTGCGACCGCTTACCACGAAGCAGGCCATGCGATTGTCGCTGAAATGCTACCAGGTACAGACCCTGTGCATAAAGTTACGATTATGCCGCGTGGTTGGGCATTGGGTGTGACTTGGCAGTTGCCTGAGCATGACCAAACTAGCCATTACAAAGACAAAATGCTGAATGATCTGTCAATTTTGTTTGGTGGTCGTATTGCTGAAGAAGTCTTTATTAATCAAATGTCGACAGGTGCATCTAACGACTTTGAGCGTGCAACTAAACTTGCCCGTGCAATGGTGACGAAATACGGTATGTCAGACAAACTGGGCGTCATGGTGTATGAAGATGATACACAACAGTCGTTCATGGGCAGTCTAGGCAGTCGTACAATTTCTGAAGCGACTCAGCAGCAAGTAGATGCTGAAGTGCGCCGTATCATTGATGAGCAATACAGAGTTGCGCGTGATATTTTGGAAAATAACCAAGACATCGCACATGCAATGGTGAAAGCATTGTTGGAATGGGAAACGATTGATCGTGACCAAATCCGTGACATTATGGAAGGTCGTGAGCCACAGCCACCGAAGGTTTATATTGCAGATAATCCTGTAATTGATGTAACCCCAAACGATGGCCCAAGCACACCGCCACCATTGCCAGCAAGCTAATACCAACACGCTAAGCAATGCTGTGAATTTAAAAAAGAGCCTTTAAATAAGGCTCTTTTTTTATCGCTATAGCATGTGCGCAATCTTGTACTTATAGGCTATAAAATGGTTTGAGGGTGAAAAGAATTCAACATCTTAAAAACTAGCCTTGTTAAAATACGACTTTCAAATGAACAGGAAGATCAGCATGCAGCTCATGCCATTGCCTAAACGTGTATTGCAATGCGGACGTTTGAGTTTGGATTTATCTCAACCGCATGTCATGGGAATTTTGAACGTGACACCAGACTCGTTTAGTGATGGTGGTCGTCATAATGAAAAAGAGGATGCTGTAGCACGTGCTTTGGAAATGATGGCCGAAGGAGCGACCGTGATTGATATTGGGGGAGAGTCAACTCGCCCAGGTGCGAGCCCTGTAAGTGTTGAAGAAGAAATTAGTCGTGTCGTACCTGTGGTTGAGGCCTTATCACAACATAATGTGGTGCTATCCATTGATACCTCACAGCCTGAGGTAATTCGTGCTGCAGTAAACGCTGGTGCGCATATTTGGAATGATGTGCGTGCCTTGACGCGTCCTTATGCACTGCAAACGGCTGCTGAATTAAATATCCCTGTGATCATTATGCACATGCGTGGCGAACCGACCACCATGAATAATTTAGATCAATATGATGATGTGACGGAAGACGTGATTGCTGAGTTGCAGCAACGGGTTCAAGATGCGCTGGCTGCAGGTGTAAAGCCTGAAAATATTATGATTGATCCAGGTTTTGGTTTTGCAAAAAATGCACAGCAAAACCTGAAATTGCTTAATGAGCTGTATCAACTCAATCGCATGGGTTATCCAATCTTATCTGCATTGTCGCGTAAGCGTTTTATTGGTGAAGCTACGGGTGCGGTAGAAGCTACAGAGCGTGCCGTGGGGTCAGTGGCTGCGCATTTACTTAGTATTCAGCAAGGTGCATGTATGGTACGTGCGCATGATGTAAAAGCCACCTCAGATGCCATTAAAATATGGCAAGCCATGCAAAGTGCTTAAATAAACGTACTTGAATAAATCATTCAGGCCTGTGAAATTTTGCCTAAGCTAGTATAAAGGCTAGGCTTATGGTATATAGGCACGCTTAAATCTCTGTATTTTTTTGAGTGCCTGTATGTTTGCAGATTTACTTCTCCCGATGTTTGATGACGAATACTACCCAGATATTTTGGTTGCTGAACTTAAGCAACTCATTTTGCGCTTTGCAAAACAGGTATCGCAAGCGGGTGTTTCGGAAACTGATATTTACTACTTTGCAGATCAGACAGTGCAGGCGATTAACCAAATGAAGCCACAATTTCAAGACTTAGATTCAGATTTAGATGATGCTGCAACTGACTATATTGCAGAAGCGATGATGATGGTACTGCAAGATCAGGGTCATTTTGACATTGAAATGGAAGCTTTGGTCGCTAATCGGGCCTGGTAAATATTTTTACATTTTTTAAATATCTTGTGGTTTTAGTTAATTATTCGCTGAATAGCTCATCTAAAACCTCATTTAAATGACAGCTTTCTTGTTCATGTAGTTCTGCAATTTCCCGAACATGGAGTGAGTATTGCCCATCTTGCTCACTCACTTGTGCAACCACATTTACCCAAAACTTTGTGTTCTGTTGTAGCAGGTTGCGTAGCTGTTTTTCATCTTCAGGGTTTTGAAAGTTTAGGTTGTAAATATCACTTCCTAAGCTACAACGGCGCAAATGCAATTTTTGTTGTTGATTGTGCACAGTCCCTGCAAATAAATCATAAAATGCTGATTCAGTTTGAATCGGGCCTTCCGCTTGGGTTGCTGTTTGAGTGGTAGGGGATTGAGCATAGCTTATAAAACTCAGCATGCCGCATAAACAGGTAAGACTTAAATAATGAACACAACGTTGTAGATGCATTTTTGACGATCACTATAAATTATTATTTTAAGATTGTATTTTCATGAGACATAAAAAAAACCAGCTTTCGCTGGGTTCTTTATTTGCACCATCGATTTTATAGCAAAAAGATGGTGCCCGAGGCCAGACTCGAACTGGCACGCTTTGTGGGCGGGGGATTTTAAATCCCCTGTGTCTACCGATTTCACCACTCGGGCATGTGCGCAATAATAGAGGACGAAATAAATCTTGGCAAGTAAATTTATTTACAATTGCTTTCTTTTCAATCAATTCAACCGATTAGTGCGCTGAAATGGCACTAAAACATTGGTTTTTTAAGGCCCGTCATAAATATTTCATAAATTTGAGATCAAAGCGAAATCATTAATTTCTATGGTGAGCGCTCTAGAAAAATAAAAGGCAAATTTATGAAAATTAAACTTACACGCCGTGAACTGCTACAAAAAAGTTTGGCGAGTTTAGGGGCATTGTCGTTGCCTGTGGCACTCACCGCATGTGGAGATGACAATGAAAATAATATTGAAAATGGCAAGGAAAACTCACTCAAAGTAGAGTTTTTACATGGTGTTGCTAGTGGTGATCCATTACATGACCGTGTCATTTTGTGGACACGAGTAACACCAAATGACACTACAGCACACCTTGAAATTGTATGGGAAATTTCAGCAGATCAAGAATTTAAACAACTTATTGGTACTGGAAAAGTTCAGACCACTGCAGCGCAAGATTTTACCGTAAAGGTTGATGCAGACCGTTTGCAGGCTGGGGCAAATTATTATTACCGTTTCCGTTTTGGCAAGACAATTTCACCTGTGGGGCAAACCAAAACATTGGCTTTACGCAGCGATCAGGTGAAATTTGCGATTTGTTCATGCTCGAATTACCCTGCAGGCTATTTTCATGTTTACAAAGAAATGGCACAGGAAAATAATCTGGATGCGATTATTCACTTGGGGGATTATATCTATGAATATGGGGAAGGTGAGTATGCAACTGAAGATGCTGAAGCGTTAGGTCGCGGTTTTGCTGCTGACAATAATAAAGAAATCATTCAACTAGATGACTATCGTAAGCGCTATGCCTTGTATCGCACTGATTTAGATTTACAGGCTGCACATCAACGCCATCCGTTTATTGTGATTTGGGATGACCATGAGCTTAGTAATGATGCATGGCAAGAAGGTGCGGCAAACCATCAAGAGAGTGAAGGGAGCTTCATAGCGCGCCAGATTGCAGCCTTGAAAGCCTATTTTGAATGGATGCCGATTCGTCCAGTTGCAGAAAATGATCACTTAAATATTTATCGTCAATTTGATTTTGGTGGTTTGGTCAATTTGATGATGCTGGATACCCGTATTTTGGCACGCCATAAGCAATTAGATTATGCAGATTATATGACGGCAACAGGTATGGATGCTGCCCGATTTATGGCTGATTTAAGCAGCAATAGCCGTAGTTTATTGGGCGTAAAACAACTGCAATGGTTACAAGCACAATTGATGCAGTCCACTGCCAAATGGAATGTGTTGGGCCAACAAGTATTGATGTCTAAGATGTTTATTCCACAAGAGCTGTTATTGCTTTTAGAACAAGTGACCAGTGGCAATGCTACTGTAGAAACGCTTGCACAGATTAAACAAAAAATTGCTGATTTACTCACACTGAAAATGCGTTTAAAAGCTGGTGATCCTACGCTATCAGCAATGGATAAAGCACGTTTGAGTACAGTTGCACCCTATAACTTAGATGCCTGGGATGGTTATGCCTACGAGCGCGAAGTTGTGTATGGTACCTTGCAACAGTTAGGCAAAAAAGCGGTAGTGTTGGCGGGTGATACGCATAATGCTTGGGCATCCAGTTTACATCCACAAAATAGCAATCATGTGGTTGGGGTAGAGCTTGCGACCAGTTCCGTATCATCGCCAGGAATTGAGTATTACTTAAATGTGACTGCAGCAGAAATGGCAGAGTTGGAATATGCATTTAAAGAACTGATTGATGAGCTGAATTATTGCAATTTAAATCAGCGTGGTTATTTAACTGTGGCTTTTGATCATACTCAGGTGGTGGCTGACTGGAAGTTTGTGAATACCGTGAAAGCAAGCGAATATAAACTTGATGAAATACGTGCTCATCAAATGACTTATGATGTTCAATTGAATCCAATCATCGATGTTGCAAAATCGGCCTAAATTTATATGTTCTAAAAAAACCGAGCGCAAGTTGCTCGGTTTTTTTATAGATAAGTTGGATGAAAGAGATGATTTTTAATCCAGTTTATCTTGAATATAACTGTCTAAATCAATGTATTTAATACTTTTACATAAGGCTTGCTCGGCCTGCATAATCTGTTGATGTAACTCAAGTGCTTGCTGATATTGCTGAGTGAGTTGTGTAAAGCGGGGGCTATTTTTATTGGTGAAATATAAACGGAATTGAATTTTAGCAGCCTGACGATACGACCAGTAAGCAGCACGACGAATCTGAGTTAAACAATATTTTTGTTCCAGACTGGCGTGGTCACGAAACATATTTTCTTTATACAAGCGCACAAAGCCAAAACTGATGCAAAAAAAGAAAAGAACTCCTTGCAGAATTGTACTTTGAAAATAGGCAAAATTTAGCGCTTGTAAAATAATCAAGACTGCAATTTTGAGTGGGGCGTGTTGCTGAAACTGATACCACGATGCAGAGCTATGTTTGATCTGATACAACACATAAGGCAATAGCAGCATAAAGCCGAGCATAATAGCTAAAATAGACAAGGCTTTGGCTTGAAAAGCATCATACTGTGCTGTGGTGTTTTGAATCCCCAAAGCTAAACTGATCGAAATAGGAATAAAAATCATACAGGCCAAGAGCCATGGAATAAACTCTTTCCATTCATCCAGCATGCCTTTGCTTTGTATAAAACCGTAAAACAAAATATTTTGTTTAAAGGCAGCAGGGTATTGTTGCTGTAATTGCTGCACATAAAGCAGTGCTTGTTGGGGCTTCATAGGCAGGTCATACAGAGAAATGAATATGGATAGGAGAGGGCTAAATCGCAGGCATAAAAAAACCAGCTAAATGCTGGGTTCTTTACTTGCACCATTTTAATGTGTTTTAAAATGGTGCCCGAGGCCAGACTCGAACTGGCACGCTTTGTGGGCGGGGGATTTTAAATCCCCTGTGTCTACCGATTTCACCACTCGGGCATAGTTTTACAAGATTGGAGGCGGAGGTCGGAATCGAACCGGCGTCCACGGAGTTGCAGTCCGCTGCATGACCACTCTGCCACCCCGCCACGTCTTGTTGATGCGTATATTAGCAAGCTCTGAAAAAAAAACAATACTATTAAATGAGCAGATGCACATTAATTCGGCATATAGAATAAAATAGTCTAAATAATCATGTATTATTTGCAAAATTGATTCATATCAACATTTGGAGATGTGCCGTGGCATTAATTTTAGACGGTCGTGCATTGGCAAAACAAATTGAAGCTGATCTGTTAACACGTGTAGAAGCGTTAAAAGCAAAATCAGGTCGTACCCCAATTCTAGCGACTATTTTGGTCGGTGATGACGGTGCATCTGCAACTTATGTGCGCATGAAAGGCAATGCTTGCCGCCGTGTGGGCATGGATTCTTTAAAGGTGGAATTGCCTACAGAAACCACCACAGAACAACTTTTGGCAGAAATTGAAAAATTGAATGCGAATCCGGATGTGCACGGTATTTTGTTGCAACATCCAGTTCCTGCGCAAATTGATGAGCGTGCTTGCTTTGATGCAATTTCGCTTGAAAAAGATGTAGATGGTGTAACTTGCCTTGGTTATGGACGTATGGCGATGGGCGAAGCTGCTTATGGTTCTGCAACACCAGCAGGCATTATGACCATCTTAAAAGAAAACAACATTGAAATTGCAGGCAAACATGCTGTTGTTGTTGGTCGTTCAGCAATTTTAGGTAAACCAATGGCTGCGATGCTGCTTGAAGCCAATGCAACGGTAACAACTTGCCATTCACGTACACAAAACTTGGCAGACTTTGTAAAACAGGCCGACATTATTGTGGGTGCTGTTGGTAAAGCAGAATTGATTCAAAAAGACTGGATTAAGCCGGGTGCGGTAGTGGTTGATGCCGGTTTCCATCCACGTGATGGTGGCGGTGTGGGTGATATTCAACTACAAGGGATTGAAGAAATCGCTTCTGCATATACGCCTGTACCGGGTGGTGTTGGCCCAATGACAATTACGACATTAATTCGTCAAACGGTTGAAGCTGCTGAGAAAGCTTTAGGTTAAGTCTATTCTCCCTCTCCTTTAAGAAGGAGAGGGGACTTTTTTTAAATTAAAACGAATAAAAACCAATGAGCTGTACCTTTCAATTTCTTCAAGCGCCTGAGCATCTTATACACGCTTTGCATGATGTGATACCAAATTGTGAATTGCAGGCTCAGCAGTTGCCAGAAACCGCTATTTCACTGTGGCTTATTCCGCCTGTATTTCCTACCGATAAGCTTGATGATGAAGTGATTCGTCGTATTTGGAATGATACGCCGTACTGGATTTTCTGTTGGGCTTCTGGACTCGCTATGGCGCAATGGTTGCTGGCAGAGCCGCAGCATGTCAAAGATAAGGTGGTTTTGGACTTTGGCTCAGGTTCTGGTGTGGTGGCTATTGCGGCTAAAATGGCAGGTGCAAAACGAGTGATTTGCTGTGATATTGACCCAGTGAGTCTGGCGGCTTGTCGTGCCAACGCAGAATTAAATGATGTCGCGCTTGAGTATTTAGATGACCTGTATCAAGCCGAGCAAGTGGATGTATTGTTGGCAGCAGATGTGTTGTATGACCAATGCAATCGTTTTTTTTTAGATGAATTTTTAAAGTTTGCACCCGAAGTGTGGGTGGCAGACAGTCGTGTGAAAAATTTTAGCCATCCACAATATATAAAAATAGATGAACGCAGTGCGACCACCTGGCCAGATTTAGATGAGGCCAAAGAGTTTCGTAATGTGAGTTTTTATAAGACGCGATAAATCATCACGTCTTATATTTTAGATATTGTCGTTATATAAAATTAAGAACAGCTATAACGCACAATACGCAATGTGCTCGGGCGTGCATCTAGGGCTTGACGGGTGGCATAGTTTTCGCTGCTGTGTAATTCAGGTGTGTTCGACAAGCCAATAGAGGTGCGGCTTTGACCAAGTTGACGGCCATACGGGTCTTGTTGATGCGCAGCAGGATTGGCAATTTCATTAATACTTAATACACGCAATTGATAGGTTTTATGTGCACCTAGCTCTTTCTGGCAAGCACGTTGTAATTTGTTTTCATCACGTTGTTGATTCTGACGGCCTGCAAGGGTGTAAGCTAAAATAGCAGTATTTGCTGTTTTACTTTCAACTTTATATCCAACAAAGCTATTTTCACTTTGTTCAGGCAGGCTTTGACAAGCAGATAAACCTAAGCCAAATACCGTCATACCCAAAATAATCATTGTTGTGTTCATGGCTTTATTCATGATCATGTCCCATGTTTTGATTGTCATTTCATTCTTGTTTTAAGTATGCCATAGCTACCACCACAAAGCATGCTAAAGACTGTTTTTAAGATTTCTGCGAGTTAGGTTTTTAAATTTATGCGCAATAAAAAAGGTCACCGAAGTGACCTTTTTTTAGCAGTTAGCGTTGAATTACGCAGATTTAACTGCTTCAAGTAACGCTTCTTGACGTGCTTTCAATGCAGCAGGTAAACGCTCACCAAGTTTGTTGAATAACTCAGTGTGGCTTTCCAACTCTTTGATCCACTGTTCTTTGTCTTGCGCTGTAACAGTTTCAAATTGTTCTTTAGTGAAATCTAAACCAGTCCAGTTCAATTGTTCATAAGTCGGAACGCGGCCAATTGGTGTTTCAACTGCATCTGCACGACCTTCGCAACGATCAATGATCCACTCAAGAACACGCATGTTTTGACCAAAACCAGGCCATACGAAGTTGCCTTCTGCGTCACGGCGGAACCAGTTTACGTTGTAGATGCCTGGTAATTTGTTGCCAGCAGCTTTTGCTTTCTCGCCAACTTTCTCACCCATTTCTAACCAGTGAGAGAAGTAGTCTGCCATGTTGTAACCAGCAAACGGAAGCATAGCAAATGGGTCACGGCGTACAATACCTTGTTGACCAACTGCAGCAGCAGTCGTTTCAGAGCCCATTGTTGCTGCTTTATAAACGCCATCTACCCAGTCAAATGCTTCTGAAATTAGAGGCACTGTGTCTGCACGACGACCACCGAAGATGAATGCAGAAATTGGAACACCTGCTGGATTTTCCCAGTCAGCATCAATAGAAGGGCATTGACCAGCTGCAACCGTGAAGCGCGCATTAGGATGAGCTGCTTTTTCTTCACCAGTGTGTGGTTGGTTTTTCCAGTTTGTTAAGTTTGCAGGAACTTCTTTGGTTAGACCTTCCCACCATACTTCACCGTTATCAGTTACAGCAACGTTGGTATAAATTACGTCTTTGTGTAAGGTTGCCATACAGTTCGGGTTAGTCTTGGTATTTGTACCAGGTGCAACACCGAAGAAACCAGCTTCTGGGTTAATTGCATATAAGCGACCATCTTCACCTGGTTTGATCCAAGCAATATCGTCACCTACAGTTTCAATTTTCCAGCCTTCGTAACCTGCTGGTGGAATCAACATAGCGAAGTTGGTTTTACCACATGCAGAAGGGAATGCTGCTGCGATATAGTGTTTTTCACCTTTAGGGTTTGTCACGCCTAAAATCAGCATGTGCTCTGCTAACCAGCCTTGTTCACGGCCCATTGCAGATGCAATACGAAGCGCTAAGCATTTTTTACCCAATAATGCATTACCGCCGTAACCAGAACCATACGACCAGATTTCACGAGTTTCTGGATAATGTACGATGTATTTTTCTTTGTTACATGGCCAAGCAACGTCTTTTTCGCCTTCAGCCAATGGAGCAGCAACAGTGTGTACGCAAGGTACAAATTCACCGTCTGTGCCAAGTACGTCATAAACAGCTTTACCCATACGAGCCATTTTAGACATGCTGACAGCAACATAAGGAGAGTCAGTTAATTCAATACCGATGTGCGCAATGTGGCTACCTAATGGGCCCATAGAGAATGGAACCACATACATGGTACGACCAGCCATTGAGCCGTCGAATAAACCGTTTAATTTAGCGCGCATTTCAGCTGGCGCTTCCCAGTTGTTGGTCGCACCAGCATCTTCTTTGTTTTCAGAGCAGATGAAAGTACGGTCTTCAACACGAGCAACGTCAGAAGGATCAGAGTTTGCAAGGTACGAACCAGGGTGTTTTTCTTGGTTTAATGCTTGCATGGTGCCGTTAGCGATCATCAAGTCAATAAGACGTTGATATTCTTCAGCGCTACCGTCACACCATTCAATTTTTGCTGGTTTCGTTAACTTTGCAATTTCTTCAACCCATGCAATAAGCTTAGGGTGACGAACGAATTCTGGTGCGTTCACTTGGGTCATGGTGAGGCCTATCTTAAATGTGTACAAATGATGTACAAAGTACAATCTGAACAACGGGATACATCGTTCAGATGAAATATGAAAAAAAGTGGCTGTATTAAAGCACAAAATCATAAAAAAAATAAGACTTAGGCATGATTTGGCTTTCTGATTAAAATGTTTGGATAAATTAATAATACTGTATATGAAACATATACTTACATGTTTTTGTTGCTATATTTTTCACTATTTAAATATTTGATGGGCATTATTTATTTAAATTATTTTTATATAATTCAATATGTTGAGTCTGTATTTTTTGATCGGTTTGTCATTGATTTAATGAATGGTCATCATTTGAATTTTACATAAAGCTGCTTTTCATTCCGCATCAATTGACTGAAATTAGAACAAAAGCTTTAAAAAATGGCACAGAGGTTTATGCAGCTACAGCCCTTATCAATTGTTTATAATCAAAAATCTGGATTTCATGCCAATCATAAAGACGATATTTATGAAGAGTTGTTGCACGTTTTATCGCAGCATGGCTTTGAAATTCAATCTTTTGACATTGGGGCGAGTACGGGCTTTGATGCGTTAATGCAACAGGTGTTGGCACGTCATCAACATCCTGATTTAGTGGGTGTGGTGGTGGCAGCGGGTGGAGATGGTACTTTAAATGCGGTTGCTGCAAAGTTAAAAGGGACATCTATCCCCATGGGGATTTTGCCTTTGGGCACGTTTAATTATGTGGCACGCTTACTGAATATTCCGTTAGATTTAATTGAAGCAGCACATGTGATCGCAACTGGCAGTACGCGTGCTGTGCATGTGGCACAAATCAATCAACACATCTATTTAAATAATGCCAGTTTGGGTTTATACCCTTTATTTATTCAAAAACGTGAGCGTTATAACCGTTATTTAGGACGCTTTCCTTTACATGCCTACACCTCGGCTTTAGATGTACTGCTGCGTGACCGTAAAGAATTAAAATTAGAAATAGAGGTCGATACAAAGCGCTATCCGCTGAAAACGCCGCTCATTTTCTTTGGGAATAATCAATTGCAACTGTCTGAAATGAATTTACGTATTGCCAAAGCTGCAGCAGCAGGCAAAGTCGCAGGTGTTGCCGTGGCAAAGTCTGATAAATTAACTTTATTTAAAATTCTGTGGCAATTAATTCAGGGGAAAGCTGAGCAAGCCAATGATATGTACAGTTTTGCAGCAGAGCAGGTGGTCATTCATAGTAAACGCCCTCAACTAACCGTGGCGCTTGATGGAGAAATTGTCAAAATGCGTCCGCCGCTGCGTATTTCAGTATTGAAAAATGCATTAAAGATTAAGGTGCCACATGCTGCTGCATCTGTCTGATTTGCACTTTGGCACTGAAAATGTGGCTTGTATGCAGGCAGTACAACAACTGTGTGCAAGTATGCGACCAGAAGCGGTCGTGGTCAGTGGTGATTTAACCCAACGTGCACGCTACGCACAGTTTTATGCCTGTAAGCATTTTTTAGACAGTTTGAATTTACCGTATTTGGTTGTGCCAGGTAATCACGATATTCCGCTATATCACCTTTGGAATCGTTTTTTTAGTCCGTTTGCACGGTATCAGTTGTTTTTTGGCCGTATGGAAACAATTTTGGAAACTGCCCATTTTTATGTGATAGGGGTGAACAGTATTCGGCGACGTTTTCATACCCGTGGGCATATTTCTTTGCATCAAATTCAGGAGATCGACGCCTTATTGCAAGCTGCGCCCAGCAATAAGTTAAAAATTTTGGTGGCACATCAGCCATTTTATACACCGCCCGATAATGTGCACGGTATTAAAGATTGTCCTGTGTTGGGACGTATTGCGTTGGAACAATGGAGCAAAAAAGGCTTGCATGCCTTGCTGCATGGCCATTTACACCAGCCTGCTGTATATGACCTCAATCAAATCTATGCACTTGGTGCAGCACATCCTGTGCTCGATATTCATGCAGGAACTGCAATTTCACAGCGTTTGCACCAAGGTATGCCGAATAGCTTAAATATAGTCTGCAATAATGGTGATGTGCAGCATTACATCTTTGATGTAGAACAAAAACAATTCGTGTTGTGGCCGCAAAACACAGAATAAAAGGTTGATCCACTCAACTTGTCTAAAAAAACAACAAAAACTGAAATATTTTTAGCGTTTCCCCTTGAAGCGAATTTTTCCATCCCCACAACTGTGTCATCTAAAATTTATTTTGATGATGACACATGGAATAAATAAGTCGTCATCAGGAATCTATACATAGACTTAGTCTGATGGAGTTATTTATGAGCAACATTCGTCCATTACATGACCGCGTAGTTATTCGTCGTGTTGAAGAAGAAACAAAAACAGCTGGCGGTATTTTGCTTCCAGGTTCTGCTGCAGAAAAACCAGCTCAAGGTGAAGTGATTGCAGTAGGTAATGGTCAAATCACAGACAATGGCGTGCGCGCTTTAGACGTTAAAGTGGGCGACAAAGTCTTGTTTGGTACGTATGCAGGCACCACAGTTAAAGTAGACGGTGAAGAACTTCTTATTATGAAAGAGTCTGACATTTTAGCGGTACTTGAAGGCTAATTTCAGCACTCGTTATTCAAAGTCAATTTGAACATTATTTAAAGATATTTGGAGTCAAACATGTCAGCTAAAGACGTAAAATTTGGTGATTCAGCCCGCACAAAAATGATTGCAGGCGTAAACATCCTTGCAGATGCAGTAAAAGTAACTTTAGGCCCTAAAGGTCGTAACGTAGTGATCGACCGTTCTTTTGGCGCACCGCACATCACTAAAGATGGTGTATCTGTTGCTAAAGAAATCACCCTAAAAGATAAATTTGAAAACATGGGTGCACAGTTGGTTCGTGAAGTGTCAAGTAAAACCAACGACATCGCAGGTGACGGTACAACAACTGCAACTGTACTTGCACAAGCCATTTTAAATGAAGGCATCAAATCTGTAACTGCGGGCATGAACCCAATGGATTTGAAACGTGGTATCGACATTGCTGTAAAAGCAGTGGTTGAAAACATTAAAGCGACGGCTAAACCTGCATCAGATACTAAAGCGATTGAACAAGTTGGTTCGATTTCTGCTAACTCTGATACGACTGTAGGTAAGTTAATTGCAGAAGCAATGGAGCGTGTGGGCAAAGAAGGCGTGATTACCGTTGAAGAAGGTTCAGGCTTTGAAGACTCACTAGACGTTGTAGAAGGTATGCAGTTTGATCGTGGTTATATCTCACCATACTTTGCAAACAAACAAGATACTTTAACTGCTGAACTTGAAAACCCATTCATTTTGTTGGTAGACAAAAAAGTGGGCAACATTCGTGAATTAATCACAGTTTTAGAAGCAGTTGCGAAAACAGGTAAGCCATTATTGATTATCGCTGAAGATGTAGAAGGCGAAGCGTTAGCAACACTTGTTGTAAACAACATGCGCGGCATTATTAAAGTATGTGCGGTGAAAGCACCTGGTTTTGGTGACCGTCGTAAAGCAATGCTTCAAGATATCGCAATCTTGACAGGTGCAACTGTGATTTCTGAAGAAATTGGTATGTCTTTGGAGCAAACTTCACTTGAGCACTTAGGTACTGCACACAAAGTAACAGTATCTAAAGAAAACACTGTGATTGTGGATGGTGCAGGCAATGCAGGTCAAATTGCTGAGCGTGTACAACAAATCCGTGCGCAAATTGAAGAATCAACTTCAGAATACGACAAAGAAAAACTTCAGGAACGTGTTGCTAAATTAGCGGGCGGTGTTGCAGTGATCAAGATTGGTGCGGCAACTGAAGTTGAAATGAAAGAGAAAAAAGACCGTGTCGATGACGCACTTCACGCAACTCGTGCTGCGGTTGAAGAAGGTGTTGTTGCAGGTGGTGGTGTTGCGTTAGTACGTGCAGCGAAAGCACTTGACGGTGTAACTGGTGCAAATGACGATCAAAATGTCGGAATTAACATTTTACGCCGTGCTATTGAAGCGCCACTTCGTCAAATTGTTGCAAACGCAGGCGATGAGCCATCTGTAGTGATCAATGCGGTGAAGAGCGGTGAAGGTAACTACGGTTATAACGCTGCAACTTCTGAATATGGCGATATGCTTGAAATGGGTATTCTTGACCCTGCAAAAGTAACACGTTCTGCGCTTGAGCATGCTGCATCTGTTGCGGGCTTAATGCTAACCACTGAATGTATGATTACTGAAATTCCAGAAGACAAGCCAGCAATGCCAGATATGGGTGGCATGGGTGGTATGGGCGGTATGATGTAATCCATCATCTTCCATAAAGTTAAAAAAAACCTCGTATTTTTAATACGGGGTTTTTTTATGGTGCAGGTTTTTGTTAGTTTGAAATTATGCACATGAAAAAGCAAAATTGCCCAACTAATTTCTATTTACACATTAAATGTGTGATATGTATCTAAACTACTTTTTTTTGTGAATAAAACTCATTATTCTATTTAGAACAATAAGAAAAACAAATGATTAAATAAATGCAATGCAGGCTGGAGTAGGCATTAAGGGGATAAAAATGGATAACCAAGAACACGAAATTATAGGCAGTATTTATGATGCCGCTGTAGATGTGAGTTTATGGCCGCAAGTAATTGAAAATATTGTTCAATATACAGATAGTAAAACCGCTATTTTTACTGCCTTAGATCAATTTAGCCCAAGTTACGATTTTTTATTTAGTCACAATATTCCAGATGAAGCTTTGCATGCCTATCGTGATGAGCGGATTCGCGTGATTGACATGCAGTTACACCGAGTATTGTGGGAAAATTTAGGTGTGGGGCAAGTAGCGAGCTCGGATTTATCGCATTATGGGGAAAACCCTGAAAGTGATGAATATATCTTTTATGAACGGTGTTTGAATCCGACGGGAATTAGTTATATCTCGGCTGTTTTGCTCGATCAGGGTTCACATCGTTGGGCAGTTTTAGGGTTACATCGTGCGCCAGATGTAGCGCCGTATCAACAAAAAGAGTTGGATTTTTTAAAGCATTTGGGTGTGCATTTGCGCCGTGCCTTACAAATCCATCGTCAATTTAGTTTGGTTAAACAAGAAAATTTAAGTTTGTATAGTGTGCTCGATCATTTAAAAACAGGTGTAATTTTGCTTGATCATCAGCTGAGTTTGATTTATTCAAACCCTTTAGCTCAAAGCATGATTGAACACGATTCATGTTTAGATTTGGATTTGTATAATCGCTTAAAAACCCATGCTTATGATCAAAGTCGTTTAGATCAATTATTAAATTCAGCCTTATTAGGACAGTCTGCATTGAATGCAGATGTAGGCGGTGTATTGGCTTTGTCAGATGCGAAAGGACAACAATTAATGCTGACTATCGTGCCTTTTTCTAAATTAAAAAATATGCAGCATCAAGATGCAGGACAACATCAAATTGCGGTATTTCTGACCGATAAGCATCAGCACTATGCTTTGTCAAAAGCCTATTTGCAGCAAGCTTATCAATTGTCTAAACGTGAGTTTGAGCTGTGTGAGTTGTTGTTGAATGGTTGTAAGTTAGAAGAAATTGCAGAACATTGTGGAATTACCCTCAGCTCGGTGCGTACCTATTTTAAGAATATTTATGAAAAAACCGGGTGTACATCGCAGATTGAATTGATGCATTTATTAATGGGCTGTACCATTCATTTTGAGCATATTGGTTAAAGCTGCCTAAGTCTAGCTTAGACAGCTTCTAAGAGTTTTTAGTTACTACGTTGTAGTGTAACAGGGTCTTCGCCTTGCGGATGCAAGGTCAGGCTTGTTCCTGAGATGCTATAAGTTGCATTAACTTTACTGCCATCCCAAGAGTCTTGTAATCCACTACATTCATTGGTGTCATATAAGACTTCTGTTGGTGTAAGCGTATTTGCTGTAATGGATAACTTACCATATTCAATTCCAGCCCAACCGCAATCGTCACCACCTTCTCCATCTAGGAAGAAGTAGTAATTATTGTCAAAGAAGGCAAAGAGTTGAGTTTCTGAGAACTTCCAAGTGCCGACTAGACTTGATGATTGTTTTACACGTGTCAGTTTATATGTACTATTTGCACCAGGTTCATGCAGAATTAAATAAGTGCCATCCGAGCTTAGAGTGTAGGGTTTACCATCACTAGCATGAGACAGACCTGCTGTACCATTTGTATCGTGAGTAATAGTTGGCTCAAAGCTGTTGTTTAAAGGGTTCCATAGAAGCGAGCCTAATTCAATCCCTGCTTGACTTTCAGCATCTTTTGGAGAAGCTTGTCCGAGTATATAATTACCATTCGTTAATATGTGTATCACTGCTACACTATTATTTTCATGCAATTGCCATGTGCCTGCGATATCTTTATAAAAAACTTGTTGTTGTTTAATAACGATTTCATCAGGGCTTACTAAGACTTGATCATTTAAGAGGTTAGTTTCTGAAATTTGAGTAGAGAAATTCTCAAAGGGTTGATCGAAAGTAATGCTAGGAATGTTTTTTAACTTCTCAAGTATTTCATCACTAATTTGCACTCCATCAGTATCAGGGTCTGAATCTAAAGCATCAATAAAGCTGAGTAGATTCTTTTGGGCAGTTTCATCTGTGAATAAATCTGCAGGAGAAATATTATCCTGAGCTGTAACTAGTCCACCAATTTGTACACCACTAATACTGAATTGAACTTTATCTCCAGATTGGTATTTAAAAGTTTTATTCTCTTCTGTAAGTGTGCCACTTATACCAGAACTGGTTTCATAGCTTACATTATCGACAGAACTATTTAAAAAAGTACCGTAATTCTCAGTGGTTTGATTTGATGGTGGTGGATTCTGATTGCTACCAGAATCATTGTCTGAACCGCCACATGCACTGAGTAAGCCTGCTAAAGTTAAGCATAATAAAGTTTTTTTCATCACGAATTCCTTGTTATTCAAATTGTCATGTCTGCAGTATAGAAATTAGATGAGTTTAGGTGCTATCCCAAAATTGGGAGGGTATAAGCCAAATATGTGAGGAATGATGGAGAAACAAGCATATTTTTGTGACAAAACTGCATTTTTTGATAGGTCGTCATAGAAGATCTATTTAGCTGTGGTAATTTGAGAAACCCTTTTAAGCTTTCTGATTTTGCTGATAAATTTGATGCTCTAGCAAGACTTAAATAACAACGCTGCCACCGAAAAGTGATCCTGTTTTATGCTGTCAAAATTTTTTATTGAACGTCCTATTTTTGCTGGAGTCCTGGCCATTATTGTCATGGCGTTTGGTATTTTTTCCATTTTAGGTTTGCCGGTCGAGCGTTATCCAGATATTGCACCACCCCGCATTACCGTGAGTGCCACTTATACTGGAGCTTCGGCAGAAACAGTGGAGGAGAGCGTGACCCAAGTGCTGGAGCAGCAGATTCGAGGGCTGGATCATCTGCTGTATTTTAGCTCGAGCAGTGATTCTTCGGGGCGCAGCCGTATCAGTATCAGTTTTGAAAATGGCACAGACCCAGATACCGCACAGGTACAAGTGCAAAATGCCATTAATGGTGCAATCAACCGTTTACCTGAAGATGTACAACGTCAGGGTGTAAATGTATTCAAATCACTAGGTGATATGCACATGGTGATTGGCTTGTACGATGCTACAGGCAAAAGCAGTAATATTGCCTTATCAGATTATATGATGAGCCATTTGGAACAAGACCTTGCCCGTATTGAGGGTGTAGGAGAGGTCGATGTTTTTGGTTCGCAATATGCCATGAGAGTTTGGCTAAACCCTTTAAAGCTTAAACAATATGCCTTAATGCCCAGCGATATTCGGGCAGCAGTACAAGCACAAAATACACAGGTTGCCGCAGGGGCAATTGGAGAATTACCGACTGCTCAGGATCAATACCTCAATGCCAAAGTTACCTCAGGTTCACGCTTAAAAACTGTAGAAGAATTTGAAAATATTATTTTAAAGGCCAATCAAACAGGTGGCTTTGTTTATTTAAAAGATGTTGCTCGTATTGAATTGGGAGCAGAAAATTATCAAAGTTTTAATACCATTAATGGTTTTCCATCGGCAGGCATGGGGATTTCCTTATCTTCAGGGGCGAATGCGCTGCAAACCTCGGCTTTAATTCAAAAAGAAATACAGCATTTAAAACAGCAGTTACCTGACGGCTATCAAATCGTATTTCCAAGAGACAACACGCCATTTGTACAGGAATCGATTAAAGAAGTGGTGAAAACTTTAATTGAAGCAGTCATTTTGGTGGTGATAGTCATGTTCCTATTTTTACAGAATTGGCGCGCCACACTTATTCCCACCGTGACTGTGCCTGTGGTGATTTTAGGGACGATGGCCATTCTGCAAGTATTTGGCATGAGCATCAATACCCTGACTTTATTTGCGTTGGTCTTGGCGATTGGTTTATTGGTGGATGATGCGATTGTGGTGGTGGAGAACGTAGAGCGCTTAATGCATGAACAGCAGCTTAACGCTAAACAGGCCGCCATTGTATCCATGCAGGAAATTAGTGGTGCTTTGGTGGGTATTACCTTAGTACTGACAGCAGTATTTATTCCTATGGCATTTTTTGGTGGGTCAACAGGCGTGATCTATCGTCAGTTTTCCATTACGTTAGTTACTGCAATGGCTTTATCCTTACTGGTTGCGCTCATTTTAACGCCTGCATTATGTGCTTTGATTTTAAAGCCGAATCCACAGCCTGCAAAATGGGCGTTGTGGTTTAATCAAAAACTGGAACAATTCAAACAACGCTATCTCCAGCTTTCTGCATGGACCATGCAACATAAGAGCATCTGTCTGGTTGTTTTTGCTAGTTTACTCACGGTCTTTGCCTTATTTTACCGTGCATTGCCAACCAGTTTTATTCCCAATGAAGATCAAGGCATGTTATCTGTTCAGATTAAATTACAAGAAGGTGCACCATTATCGAAAAGCCGAGAAGTGGGAGAAAGTGTCCGTGCATATTTCATGCAGCAAGAGGCAGACAATGTTGACTTGGTGATGCTGCGTTATGGACGAAATTTTTCGGGAACGGGACAGAATTTAGGCCAAGGCTTTATAGCACTTAAACATTGGGATGAACGAATGGGTAAAGCGAATACCGCAGAAGCCATTCGTGAACGGGCGATGCAACATTTTCGTCAGCATCCTGATGCCCAGATTATGATTGGATTGCCTGCTTCAGTACGTGGCTTGGGGCAAACCGACAGTCTAGAGTTTTGGATTCGGGATGTGAATGGTGCAGGGCGGGACTTTTTAACGCAACAGTTTGAGAACTTAGCGAAGCAAGCGAGCCAATACTCAAGTTTTGAAAATTTGGATCAGCGTGCTAACCCAGAAAAAGCTGAATTAAATGTCACGATGGATCAGAAACAAGCCATGGCAGCGGGTCTAACCCAAACTGCAATCAACAGCACTTTGTCGGCTGCATGGGGTGGCAATTATATTAATGATTTTATTGATCGCGGCCGAATTAAACGTGTGATTATGCAAGGCGATGCAGAGTTTCGTGCTCAACCTGAAGATTTATATCAGTGGTCGGTACGTAATCAACAAAACCAGATGGTGCCATTTAGCCAGTTTGCCCAGCTAAGCTGGGGTGGTGGGCCTGAAGTGGTCAATCGTTTCATGGGATATAGCGCCTTGCAAATGGAAGCCGATACGACAGAAGGCAAAAGTTCTGGTCAGGCTATGCGTGATTTGGAACAATTAGTTGCACAGCAACAAGGAATAGATTTGGCATGGAGTGGATTGTCTTATGAAGAAAATCAGTCCAGCGCTCAAGCCTTAATTTTATATTTGGTTTCAATTGGTTTTATTTTTCTGTGTTTGGCTGCCTTGTATGAAAGCTGGAGCATTCCAACCGCAGTAATGACTGCAATTCCATTGGGTATAGGTGGCAATATTCTATTTAGTTATTTTGCCGGCTTTCCTAACGACATTTATTTTCAAATTGCCTTACTGACCACCATTGGTTTGTCTTGTAAAAATGCAATATTAATTGTGGAATTTGCCTCTGTGGCGCAGCAGCAGGGAAAACAAGTGGTGCAAGCTGCTTTAGAAGGTGCGAGTTTACGGCTTAGACCAATTTTAATGACTTCATTGGCATTTGGCGCAGGTATATTACCATTGGTCTTCGCTTTTGGTGCAGGCGCAGCAAGCCGTCAGGAAATTGGCGTAAGTGTGTTGGGTGGGGTAGTGTTTGGCACAATTTTAGTCTTAATTTTTATTCCGTTTATGTATGTGTTGATTCGTTCGGTGTTTAAACCTAAAGTACAAAAAATCTAAGCTTGTTATCGCTTAAAAAATGATTTTAATGAAATGCTTAGCTGAGTTTTAGGCTATGATGTTGCTCCAAGCTCAAGCCTGTAAAATTAGCAAGCTTAATCTTAAATTTACTAAATACTGTGAAAATCTTTAGCTCATATTTCATTCGTATTTGGCTACGCCCGTGGGCTGATGGTATTGGTGTTTGGCATGAAACTTTTACACACTGAACAGTTAGAACATGCACTGCAATCACATCAATACAGTGCCGTGCAGGAGATAATTCAAAATATTAACCCTGCCGATTTAGCCGATTTAATACAGTATTTAAGTCTGCAAGCTCAGGTCAGTTTAATTGAACAATTAGACAGTGCTGCCTTGGTGATGGAGTTTTTGCCCTTACATTCACAGCTAAAAATTGCTGAAACCATTGCTCCTCTGAAATTAGTTGCTTTGATTTCAGAGATGCATTCAGATGATCGCACTGACTTATATAAATTACTGTCACCCAATTTACAACGCTATATCAGCTTAAATATTGCAGAAGAAAAGCGCGCTCAAATTCAGTCCTTGGCGCATTATCCCGAAGAGTCGGCTGGCGCCATTATGAGCTCCGACTTTGTGGTGCTTTCGCCTGAATTAAATATGCAGCAAGCCATAGATGAACTGCGCACAATGACAGCAGATCGGGAAACTTTATACCTGATTTATATTGTAGATGAGGCTATGAAACTGCTTGGCGTCATTTCTTTAAGGGAGATTATCCAAAATCCGCCTGAGCAAAAAATTAAACAGGTGATGTGTACCGACTTGGTGACTGGTTTGGTCACAGAAGATCAGGAAAGTATTGCCCTAAAACTCAGTCATTATGATTTCCTAGCCTTGCCGATAGTGGATGATGAACAGCATTTGTTGGGGATTGTCACTTATGACGATGCAATGGATGTGGTGCAGGCTGAAACTACGGAGGACTTTTTAAAGTCGAGTGCCGTTGGTTCGTCGCCTGGACTGAGTATGAAAACTGCACCTATTTTATTTTTATACCGTAAACGTGTGTTTTGGCTGGTGATTCTAGTCTTTGGCAGTTTGTTGTCTGGTATGGGAATCGCACACTATGAAGAAATTATTGCTGCACATATTGTATTGGTGTTCTTTTTACCGTTGTTGGTGGGCAGTGGTGGAAATGCAGGTTCTCAGTCTGCAACACTGATGGTGCGAGCACTGGCCACTGGCGATGTGCAGTTTAAAGATTGGTTGTATCTGCTTGGGCGTGAAAGTTTAGTCGCGCTATGTTTAGGTGGCACTATGGCGTTTGCAGTCTCTATTTTAGGGTATTACCGTGGCGATCTTATGGTTTCACTGGTGCTGGCTTTGAGTATGATGGGCATTGTCCTGATGGGCTGTTTAATTGGAATGAGCCTGCCTTTTATCCTGAATCGTTTGAAGCTAGACCCTGCGAGTGCATCTGCACCGTTGGTGACTTCCATTTGTGATGCAACAGGCGTGGTGGTGTATTTATTTATTGCTTCACAGCTTTTACTTTAAATATCGGGCTTCTGTTGCCTTAAATAAATCCTTTAAGCACTTTAAATTCATTTTAGATTAGCATTTATAAAAACATAACAGACCTGAGTAAAAATCTGCTTTATTCTCAAATAGATTGCTTTAAAAAAGACATAAATATTGCTATGCCTCAATCTCCACTTTCAAATGCCAATCCTCGTGCTAAAAAACTCAGTCAAGATGAGGTGATTCGTTTAGAGCGAGATTTAGCCAAATTTGCCAATATGATGGATTCAGTGGTACGTATTCCATTTACCAAGCAGGGTGTCGGGGCAGATGCTGCTCTGGGGACACTTCCCGTGGCAGGAGATGTCGCTGGTTTTGCCTTGACCTGCTATGCCATTTATAAAGCCAAACAAATTGGTGTGCCGCAAAGTAAACTTACGCCAGTCATTAAACTGGCTGTGGTAGATGCAGTGGTCGGTTTTGTGCCAATTGTCGGAACAGTCTTTGATGTATTTATTCGTCCGAGTCGTAAAGCTTTAGATGTGGTGCATAGCCATATACGTGAAGAATATCAAATTCAGAGTGAACACCATGTCACGCATCCTTTTTTACATGAGCAATTAGAACGTAAACAGCAACAGTCGGCATTTTGGCGTAATCCTGTTGTGGCATGGCTTTGGATTCATTTACCCGATTTATTGGGAGTACTGTTTTTAATCTTGCTCGTTTGGGCTATGTGGTTGGGCGCAAACTGGTTGTGGCAGTGGTCACAAACTTTTGCAGTATAAAATAAGTAAAGTTTGGCTTTTGGCTTGTATGCAGTTATAAAAAAAGCTTCCCGAAGGAAGCTTTTTTGTTGTGAAAGCACAATGTGTTGAACAGTCTTAAGGCAAGTTTAATTGTTGTAATGCCGCAACACGTTGTTCAATGCTCGGGTGAGTTTGGAACAATGCAGCCAAACTAAACCCTTGTTCTTTACCTGCAGAAATTGCAAAAGCTTTCATTTCTTTTGGCATAGCATCTGGCATTTCAGACTCTGCTTGTAAACGTAATAACGCAGAAATCATAGCTTGTTTACCTGCCAAACGTGCACCTGCTTCATCTGCACGGTACTCACGTTGACGCGAGAACCACATCACAATTGAAGACGCCAAAATACCAAAGACAATATCTAATACAATGGTAATTGCAAAGTAAGCCAAGCCTGGGGCTTCGCCATCTTCACGACCAAAGACATTACGGTCAATAAAGTCACCTGCAACACGAGCAAAGAACATAACAAATGCGTTCACAACACCTTGAATCAGTGCCAGTGTAACCATGTCACCATTGGCAACGTGGCCAATTTCGTGTGCCAGTACCGCGCGTAATTCATCTTTATTCATGCGCTCAAGCAAGCCAGTAGATACAGCCACTAAAGCATCATTTTTGTTCCAACCCGTTGCAAAAGCATTAGATTGATAAGAAGGGAAAATACCCACTTCTGGCATTTTAATACCAGCACGTTGCGACAATTGTGCAACTTCATTTAATAACCACGCTTCAGCTTGGTTACGAGGGGCATTCGGGTCAATTAATTCAGTCCCAGTTGTTTTTTTCGCCATCCATTTAGACATGAATAGAGAAATTAAAGAGCCAACCATACCAAAGACAAAACAGATGACCAACAGGTTGCCTAGGTTTAAGCCACCCGCGCCATGGTAACTACCGACACCGAAGAGTGACAAAATTATGCCAGCTACAACCAGTACCGCGAGGTTGGTTAGCAAGAACAAACCAATCCGCATCATTGAGTAAATCCTCTTATATTGAAAATGTAATCTGATTTGTTAATAAATCATGTCGTTAAATATGCGGTGTATGTCTTAAAAATTCAAGAAAAAATAATAAAACTGTACCAAAAATATCGACTTTATTCTGAAATGAAAATACGTGCTGAAGCGGTGGCATTGCCCGTGGCATAAGAGCCCGTTGGTGCATCGGTAAAGCTACCATCTGCAGCCATAATAATTTGTCGTTGTGGGCGTTTGTTCACGCTGACTTGATGGTTGCTAGCGCTATAATTATCTGACTGCGCAATAATTTGTGCATTTTGGGCAGTACTGCTGCTTGAAGCATTATTATTTTGAGGGCTACCAGCGCTCACCCCATTGGCATATAGGTTGCTATAGCGGCTGGTAACACGACGGACGTAGTCCTGTGTTTCACGAAAAGGTGGTACACCGCCGTATTTTGCGACGTTGCCTTCACCTGCGTTATAACCTGCCAAGGCCAAGGTGGTATTGCCATTAAAGCGTTTTAATAACCATGCTAAATATTTTGCACCCGCCATAATGTTTTGATGCGGATCATAAGCATTGCTGACATTAAAACGACGTGCTGTCGCAGGCATAAGCTGCATTAAACCTTGCGCACCAACAGGGGAACGTGCGTTTACATTAAAGCCCGATTCGGTATGCATGACCGCTTTAATTAAACCTTCAGAGATGCCATGTTGTTGTGCGGCTTGCTGAATAATATGGTCAAAGGCATTTTTATTGCGGCTATAACTTGGCAATACTGAAGCTTCAGATGAACCCCAGTTGCGATAGCTGTGAATATTGCTGTCTGCGTAATAGGTGACTTTAACTTTTTTTAGGGAACGGTCGTTACTTTTACGATTGGTCAGTAGGGTGCTGCCATTATTGTCTTTATACATATAAATCTGACCTGCATGTGCAGCCGTAAGCAATGGCATGCTACTAACAGATCCAAAAAAACACAGTAAAAAAACCTTCATTTTATTTTTCATGGTGTGATTACACTAAAAGCTGTCCCCAAACAGTTGTTACGAGTTTAACAAAAATCTCACAGATGAAAAGACTTTGTACAAATTCATTTACAGGAGTAGCGAAAAAAATCAAGCGAAATTGCTGACAGAGTAATCAAAAAAAATATTTATTTTTTTTTAATTGGCTTAGCTTGACACACTTAAATCATTGATTTTTATTTAAAATAAAAATGATCACAAAATGATCAATTTAAAGAGAAGCCTTAGAATATCGGCAAGAGGCCTTGTCAAGTTGTTTTAAATCCACAAAGTTATCCACAGGATTTGTGGAAAACTGTGGAAAAGTCCAAAAGATAAGCATCTTGCCGAAAAACTGAACGCGAGGGTTCAAAATAACATGCGGTTCAATACAGCCCGATGACAAAAATTTTGATTCCGATGAATTTGCATTCTTTTGATGCGATGTTGGTCTGAATCGGCTAAAATTGCGCGGTAATTTTTTTCATGGGTTAATCTCGTCTATGTTCTCACCCGTTGAGTCCGATCAAGGATTTAATTTCAAGCCAGAACTCCCAACCAGCTCTGCGTATTATCGTTTGTTGAAAAAGCTGCGTCGCCAAGTCGGGCATGCGATTCGTGACTTCAATATGATTGAAGATGGCGATAAAGTCATGGTGTGTATTTCTGGCGGGAAAGACAGTTATACCTTGCTGGACATTATGTTGCAGTTTAAACGTATTGCGCCAATCAATTTTGATGTGGTGGCAGTCAACCTAGACCAAAAGCAACCTGGTTTCCCTGAAGATGTATTACCGCGTTATTTAGAAGAAAATAACATTCCGTATTATATTTTGGAAAAAGACACCTATAGCATCACCAAGCGTTTAACCCCTGAAGGAAAAACCTATTGTGCGGTATGTTCACGTTTGCGCCGTGGTTCGCTCTATGGCTTTGCACAGGAAATTGGTGCAACCAAAGTGGCGCTTGGACATCACCGTGATGATATTTTGGCGACTTTTTTCTTGAACTTGTTCCATGGGGGCAGTTTAAAGGCGATGCCGCCGAAGCTACTTTCTTCAGACAAGAAAAATATGTTGATTCGTCCACTGGCTTATGTGGAAGAAAAAGACATCATCAAATATGCAGAAATGCGCAAATTCCCAATTATTCCGTGTAACTTGTGTGGTTCACAGGAAAACTTACAGCGTGCGATTATTAACGACATGCTGCGTGAGTGGGATAAAGCCCATCCTAAGCGTTTACACAGTATTTTTGGTGCTTTGCAGAATGTATCGCCATCACAATTGGCAGACCGAGAATTATTTGACTTTGAAGCTTTAGATAGCCAGCGTGTATTTGATTTTGCAGATCAGGCTGAACAAAATGCTGCTGAGCAGAACAAGCGCATCAATATGGTCAATTTAGGCTACGCTGCAGACTAAGTTTAAATAGTGCGTCAATCCTAGATTCAACATGAACCCCAAGCTTCGGCTTGGTGTTTTTTATGCTATTGATTTATTTGATAAAGTATTAAATATACAAAAACTGAACGTCCCGTACAAAATTTCTTAGCCTTTATTCAGGTTATCATGCTATAACAATCAGCAAGCAAAATAGCTTAATAATGATGGTGTCTGGATAGACAACACACATGCACAAATATATTGAGGAAGAATCATGCCTGCTTTTTTAACTGATGATTGGTTTGCGACTGTAGAAAACTTAACGGCTCAAGCTGGTGATTTAAATTTACCTCCTGCATTGGCAAATCTAGCAATTAACTTAGTGGTGACTGATGCTGCAGGCAACACCGAGTTGTCTTTAGATGGCGGTAAAATCCAAAAAGGTTTGGCGGACAACGCGAAAACAACATTAAATATGGATGCGGAAACCTTACGCAAAGTCTTCTTAGAATTTGATATGGCTGCTGCAATGCAGGCTTTCATGACAGGTAAAATCAAAGTACAGGGTGATATGTCACAATTAATGGCATTGCAAACTGCAAAACCAAGCCAAGAACAAAAAGATTTGTTTAAGAAGATTCTTGAGCAATCTGCTTAATTAAAGTCATTTCTGCTGTAGTGGGTATTTATTGCCGCTACAGCATTAAAAAAGCCTAGCTGACGTATCAACTAGGCTTTTTTATTTGGGCTATAAATAAGAAGCTACAAAATCAAATTTGCGATTTAAGTGACTTAGATGTTAACCAATTGTGGTGTGGTCTTAATATGCTCTAAATAAGCACGAATACGGGTCACGTATTGCACCGCTTGACGATAACGACCATTGCTGGCTTTGTTACGGTCTAAATAAGCATATAAGTTCACCCAGTTATTTGGGTTTTTACCTTGCGCACGAATTCGCTTCTGAATCTGACTGACTGCGCCTGGGCCCATGTTATAAGCCACCAGTGCGTACCAGTTACGATCAGGGAACGGAATATGATCATAGCGGTTCAGCATTTGGTCATAATACTTGGCACCACCCTGAATACTTTGAGCAGGATCGGTACGGTTACTGACACCCATTGCTTTGGCTGTATTGTTGGTCAGCATCATAATGCCACGCACACCTGTTGGCGACACAGAATTAGGTTTTAGGTAAGATTCCTGATAGCCAATGGCTGCCAAAAGATGCCAGTCCAAATCATACTGAGTTGCTGTCTTTTTAAAGTTTGCCTTATATAAAGGTAGACGATTACGCAAATCACGTTGGATCAGATCCCACGATTCTTGCTTAACAACATTACGGTTATAAAATGAAGCCAATTGGCTAATAGAACCGTTTTGTTTGCCACGGCAAACAAAGTTACTTGCAGTTTGGCTCAGTGGATCATCTGCATGTTTAAACACCCAGTTCAGCTCGCTATTCAAGCCATTACGCTTTAGGGTATTTAAATCGCCACAACTGGCAGAAAATGCAGTGAGTTGCTGATTTTCGATACTTTGGATACTCGATGTGGTCATCGCAAAGTTGGCTTTACCAGAAGAAACCCATTTTAAAGCTGTGGCATTGTCGCTCACAGTTTTAAATTCGAGTTTCACATTCATGCTTTCGGCATAGTTACGCACTAGGTCATAACCAAAGCCATGTAAATGCTGTCCATCTTTAAAGACAGTCGTTGAATTGGCTACTGAAACGACGGTCAATTTATTTTGATTGACGACGTTGTCAAACTGATGGGCCGTTTTGCCTGCGTTAATACTGTGAAATGGGAGAAATGCAGTACTTAAAGCAAGGACTTTTAAAGGAAGACGATTAAAAAATGAGTGAAGGCTAAGCCTAGACCCAGACGTTGAACTACTGTGCATGTTGGCTCCGCTACAAGTAATTTATGCCCTAAAAAGCAAAGGCAACATGCCTTGAACTTTTTCAAGTTTGATAAATTCAATAAGGGTTGGGCAGTCATGACGTCATTCAAAATGACTTGGGATTAAAGGGAAACATGTGTAGAATTTCTACACGGGTTAAAAATTGAACAATATAAAAAGATGTGCGAATAATAAAGACGAAATTTTTGGATGTCAAATTTTGTACACCAATTTTTTGAAAAATGTAACATAAGATATTAATTTTATTAAGGAATAAAATTTATAAACTTTAGTTGTGTAGAAAAATGCAATAAAATAGACAATTGATGTTAACCAAATGTAAAAAAATGGCGGCAAAAACACCGTGAAATCTAACTTAATTACACGTTCTGGACACGATAAACTGGTCGCTGAACTACAACATTTATGGCATGAAGAACGACCTGAAATCACGAAAAAAGTGAACTGGGCAGCAAGCCTTGGCGATCGGTCGGAAAATGCGGATTACCACTATAATAAGAAAAGGTTGCGTGAAATAGACCGTCGGGTGCGGTACTTAGGTAAGCGTTTAGAAGAGTTACGTATAGTCGATTTTTCTCCTGAACAAGAGGGGAAAGTGTATTTTGGTGCGTGGGTCGAAATTGAAAATGAACAAGGCGAGCAAAAGACGCTAAGAATTGTGGGAGTAGATGAAATTTATGATCATCACCCGCAGCATATTTCAATTGAATCTCCTATGGCGCGGGCTTTGCTGTCTAAACAGATAGATGATGAAGTAGACGTACACACACCTTTAGGTAAAAAGAGCTGGTTTATTAATTCGATACGTTATGAAAAGCCTGAAATCACACAAGAAGGCTGATTTTTGATTTTATTTTGTACATTTGGAGCATAATTTTTAGAAAATATTTGCCAAGCTGAATTTTTCTTTATATGATAGCCGCCATTGGAAGCGTGGCAGAGCGGTTTAATGCACCGGTCTTGAAAACCGACGAGGGTGTGAGTCCTCCGTGAGTTCGAATCTCACCGCTTCCGCCAAATTTTATCTTTTGATTGATAAAATCAGAAGTTATAAATATGAAGAATGAGATACAAGCTATCACTTCTAAGTCATATTTAAAAAAGCAGTAAGATCATTTCTTACTGCTTTTTTTTATGGTGGATATGTTGAGTCCAATAAGCTGCTGAGTATTCAATGTAAATGAGCCTCAGCAATCAATTGTTCTGCCATTTGTTTAGTCTTTTTTAAACCAGGCATACGGTATTCTGTATGACCATAATCCTTAATTGATTTCCAACGACCACCCCAAGTCAAACCTACAGACTCAGCAACTTCACCATAAAGCTCATAGCCACGCATTGCCCACGGATCCCGTTCTGAAATGACCACTTTACCGTTGCGTTTGAAAGCAACATCGGCGGCTAAAGCAAATTGATGATAACTTTGATAACCTTGAGCGCGCGTTGTATTACGATTGCCTGCCAACATATTTTGGCGACTTGGGCTACGATAGCCTTCGAGTAACACCAATTCATAGCCATGTTTTTCTTTCATAATTTTGAATACCATAAGTAAACGTTGCTTATAGCGTGGATTGATTTTATCCCATTTACGATTCACCAAAGACGTATCTAAACTCGCATGAGAATGCGGCAGTGCATCCTCAATTCGTGTTGTATAAATACTTGTATCGCTTGAATGTTGCGTTAAATAAGCTTGTTCAAGTCGAGTCGCTTTTACAATTGCATCTTGAATCAGGTGCACATCTATATCTGGCGGTGGACTGAGTATTTCACCATTCAATAAAGCATAAACCTGTGGGTCAGTTTCTTTTAAATATTTGGCTTCAATACGTGTAGAGTTGATGGGGCGTGTAAATGCAAACACAAGAATACTGGCAAATAAAAAGAAACCTGCAATTAAAATCCACCATTGTTGTAAGTGCCAATGCGTTTGCAATTTTTCAGGTGAGGCAGCCTGATGCATATTCTCTGCAAATCGCATGGCATGGACAATTCTCTTTTTTCCGCTTGGGAGCAAGGATTGCAACAGTTGTTGGCACTGATCACGTATCTCATAAGACATGAGTAGCGTTAATCCAAACGCTACTGACACAAAGCAGAAAAAATCAGAAAGACCATGGCTTATTGAGCTTCATTTGCAGCGATAGGTTTTTGCGTTACTGTGATTTTTAAGCTTGCGGCAGGTGTTTCAGGGTCAGATTCTGTTATGTTTTCAGGCATAGTTTTAGGCGTGACAATTTTTTCAAGTGCATCTACTGCTTTGGGTACTGTTTTATTATGACGTTTTGATAAATTTTCAGGTGCTGCGGTAGATACAGACTTGGCTTTTGGTTCATTTGCAAATGGTGAACTCTGCTGCCCAGTTGGAGATGGCGCTGCTACAGGAGCATGTTGGAAAAATTTATTTAAATCATGGCTTGCTGGCTGTATAAAATTATTATCTTCCTCGGACTCTATCGCTTCAGGCTGAACAAAAAATTATTGATGATGCACTCAAAAATAGAATTGTTGAATTTGAATCAGGTAGTTCAATTTTGACAGAGGCAGGTAAAAAAATTCTGGATGAAATGGCCGTGGCTTTAAACTCGGTAGGTGCCAAGAAAGTCAAAATTATTGGACATACAGATAGTTCAGGGGATGCTCAAAAAAATACGGTATTAAGCCAAGCGCGTGCAGTTGCTGTGCAAGACTACTTGGTGGCTAAAAACATCGCAGCGGATCGTTTAAGTACGGAAGGCAAGGGTTCAAGTCAGCCAGTTGCAGACAATGCAACAGCAGAAGGTCGTAAGAAAAACCGCCGTATTGAATTTGAAGTACTTTAAAAGTTTAGATATTAAAATGTAGGTGATGTAATGATGGCAAGTCCCTATATGGTTGTGGCTTGCCCAAGCTGAGGGTATAAGATTAGCGTCGCATGTTGCTTGCTAAAATTTATGACCTCACCAATGTGCTGTAGTTGGAGGCTTAGGTCATTGATGGTTTGACTTCTTATTCTATGTGAGCATGAGAAAAGTATTTATTTTTTGTATTCGACTATTTAAAAGCTAATCTAAGAAGTAAAAAACTTAATTCGTGATGGGATAAATTCTAAAACAAAAAAACCATCCCGAAGGATTAATGCCAGTCAGTTAAGAAATTGACTGGCATTTTCTTGGATATTTTTGTGCTTTAATTTTCACTACTCGCGGACATTGCCTTTGCCTTTTTTCAGGTAATACAAATATTTTAGATTGTTCAAATAATTGTGCTAAATGTTTGGGTAGATTTCCTGCTGATTCTAAAGGTGTGTGCCTTAAGATATTGATAATACTCATAGATGCAATATGGAAACTGATCCTTAAAGGACTCACCTTTGCATGTTCAGCGATAAACCTCATCTGTCTTCTTAAGATATTATAAGCAATAAATACCCCCCACAATTCTTGATAGACCAAATCAGGTTGTTTGCTTCTTAAAATTCTTGCATCCTGTAAATCACTTTTAATTTCCCGATAACACATTTCTATTTCCCAACGCTGGATATAAAGCATTGCAAGGTCTTTGAATGGATAAACTTTAGAATCTGTTAATGATGTAATGTAACGTCTTATTTTTCCTGCATATTCAACTTCAATTAAACGTGCTTCCCAATAGTCACCCAATGACGGATTTATCTTTTTTGCTCTTGCTGAAACAGGCATTTTGATCTGAAAGTCATGGGCCGCATTATGATGAATCACTTCATAACGCAGGTTGTCCTTTGCTCGCATCAACCAATGACTCTCTTCTGCCTGAGATTGCCAACTCACTAAAAAATCAGCAGAGAAGTAAGCACGATCAAATAGGGTAATACTGCGAACTGGTGCTTTTAATTGACTGGCTAAGGTTAATTCACCTTGATCCATACTGCCAATTTGGGCATCAATCATTTCATGTGTATTGGTATTCACCAGGCAAGTCGCTCTGACTTGTGGGTAAGGGGCAGCTGCTGTTTTGCCTTTGGATGAACCAAAGTGCTTAAAGTTTTCTTCTGTATGAGGCATAGACCAAACCACACCATCTACAGCACAAACGCATAGACCGTGAAAGTTGCTATATTGTTGTTGTGAGTCTTTAAACCATGCCTGACTTAATGTCGAAAATAAAGCACTCATGGGCTCTAAGCCTAAGCGCTGTCTTGCTTGTACGGATGCACTCGGTACACAGTATTCTGCCGTACCGAAAACAAGTTGCAATTGTTGAACCACATACCAAATCGGTTGATTTCGAAATAGAGCAAGTCCGATTACCAGCCAAACAACATGTTCAGCAGGCAGTTTTCTTTTTCGAATTGATGCTTTACCTGTTTGGTTTAAGCAATCTTCAATCCAGTTTAAATCAATCAATTCACTGAATTGTGAAAGTGAAGGTAGGGTTTGTTTTAATGTTAAATCTAAATTCTGAGATAAATTCATAAAAAAAGAGCGTATTTACATACGCTCTTTTTACAGTATTTTAACTTTTTTTGCTTAACTGACTGGCATTATCCCGAAGGATGGGTTTTTTTAGATTTGGAAATAATTAATTAGAAGCGGTAACCAATTTTTAAGCCGTATGCCCATGCATCGTTGTCTTCAAACTCTGCAACATAATCAGAACCGCCTGCTTGAGCACCTGTTTGGGCTTTAGCATCACCCAACATGAAGTATTTTACACCACCTGCAATAAAGTAGTTTGGTGCAGGTGAGTATTGAACCCCTAGACCCACGTTCCAATAACCTTCAGTAGGACCAAGAGTTGAGACAGGGTTACCTGCACCAGAGTCCCAACCTACAGAAACGTTACCAGCCCATTGATCATTTAATTTACGACCTACACCTACGTTTGCAGACCATTGGTCATCTGAATATTCTACAAGAGAAAAACCATTTGGACGCTTAACTAAAGGACCAACAGCTTCTGCAGCTTTACCAAACTTATACGGTGTGATCGAGAAATCTTTCCAGTTCACCCAGCGTACATTTGCAAATGCTACAGTATTCGCCATGATGCCTGTTTGGAAGTCTAAGTTCACCGATTGTGGTGTTGTAATTTTAGTTGTACCTTTAGCTTCGTTAGCTGCTGAAAAATTTGTTACTGCTTGGCTAATTCCTGCAATTTGTTGTGGTGGTAAACCTAAACTTGGTAGTTGATTAGCAAGACCTGGTAATGCAGTTGCTAAAGGAGTGGCTAGACTTAATTTTTCATTGGCAACGAATTCATGATCAATTTCAGAGCGGTAAGTGACTGAAGCTTTTAATGCAATTTCAGGAATTTGAAATGCTGCACCAGCTAACCAACCTGCAGCAGAGTCTTCTTTAATGTTTGCATCGTATCCATTAAAAACGCTGTAAGCTGAGCCGCGTAGTTTTACATTACCTTTAATGGTTTGATATACACCACCACCATAAATATTAAAATTCTCAGTTGGTTGGAAGCCAAAAATCATAGAAATGTTTTGTGTATCGACTTCAACTGAAGTACTGCCTGTAGTAGCACCGCCAATAGCTGTTGTTGTAATTGGTAGTGTACTTAGTACTCGATCTGTTGGTGCAGCAACAAAAACACTATTAGCTGAATATTCGGCATCAGCACCAAAGGGTTGGTCGTAAAGCAGACCAAAAGAGAAGTTATCAGTAAGTTGGAATTTTAATGCGGCACTTGGGAAATAGTAATCGCCCGCCATATCACCAATTTGACGATTTGTTGTGCTTGTGCCAGCTTCCTGTCCAGATACATCTGGGTCTAATACAGAAATACCTGCTTCAAAGTAGTTACCCGGTTGTAAGAACGCAGCAATAGATTGACCAGAACGATCTAGAGCTGCAGCAAAAGCACCTGTCATTGGTACAGTTGCTAAAATCATTGCTGTGCTTAGTGCTTTTAATTTCATTATACATTTCCCTTGGGCTATAAAGTCTTTTATGACAGTTTTTGTTGATGCTTTAAGCTTTCATCTAGGATGATTTCGGCTTGTACTCACCGAGACCATTTATTACTCCATGTGACAAAAATATCACAATTAAAATAAGAGTAAATGCTCTAGAAAAAACTATTCAGTTTAAAAATTAAACCAAATAGAGTATTTGTTCTAATAAAGAGGTGTTTTTATTCTATTAGTACTTGATAAATAAGAAATAAAATTAATAAATTTGCATTTGGTAGGGTGTTTTTGATTGATTAAAAAAAATACTATTTTTGTAGTAAAACCCATTGTCGCTTGGTGTATTTCGCAACAATGGGACTTATTAACGTGTGGTTTTTCCAAGCTTTGCCAATAAAATAACAGGAATAAGACCGACCAATACAATCAACAAGGCAGCCACAGCACCATCTTCATAGGTTCCTCTAGAAGCTTCTGCATACAATTGGGTAGCGAGTGTTTCCATATTTAGTGGACGGAGCAATAAAGTTGCTGGCAGCTCTTTCATGCAGTCTACAAAAATTAATAAAGCTGCAGAAATAATGGCAGGACGCAATAATGGCAAGTGCACACGCCATAAAATCGCAAAGCTGTTTTGTCCTAAATTACGTGCAGCATCATCAAAAACACCATGAATACGGTTATAGCCTGACTCAATGCCACCTACTGAAATAGCTAAAAAACGCACAGCATAAGCATAAATAAGGGTAAAACTGGTGCCGAGGAATAATAAACCTGTGTGTATCCCTAATTTAAATTCTAAAAAGTCGGCAATGGTATGATCAATTTTACCCAAAGCCAGCATGAGACCAATCGCTAAAACGGTTCCTGGAATGGCATAACCTAAGCTAGAAATGCGGCTAAACCAGTTGTGTTTGCTAAAACGTGCAGCACTAACAATAAAGAAGCCAATCAAAATGGTGACGATGGTGGCAATACTGGCAAGCGTCAGTGTGTTGATGGATGCTTGGATCAGATAATCTGAGAACCCTGCATATTGAATACGTTTATAGGATTCGACCAATAAATGACTGGTTGGAATTAAAAAGCCAATACAGACAGGAATTAAACCTAAACCCAATAATACAAGTGCTTTAGTACCTTTGACCGATTGTGCAGGCATTAAACGGCTGCGTTGTGCAGAGTTCATATAGCGCTGTTTACGTCGACCTAAACGTTCCACCAAAACCAATAAGGTAATGATCATCAACATGAAAATGGCAATTTGCGCTGCGCCAGCCAAGTCAGATTGATTGGTCCAGGTTGAATAAATCGACAAAGTTAAGGTTTTAATGCCTAAAAATTCTGTTGCACCAATATCATTAATGGTTTCCATTAAAACTAGACTAGTACCCACAGCAATCGCAGGACGTGCTAATGGAATCGCAACACGTAAAAACACTTGATCAGGTTTTAATCCTAATGTACGTGAGACCTCAATTAGACTGGCCGATTGCATCAGAAACATTGCACGGGTGCTTAAATACACATACGGATACAGCACAAAGCTAAGTAAGAAGATGCCGCCCCAAACGCTACGAATATTGGGAAACCAAAACTGTTGTAATTCTAAATTAAACCAATCACGCAGAATGCTTTGCATAGGACCAATAGGATGCAAAATGTCGATATAACTATACGCAATAATATAAGTTGGTACAGCTAAAGGCAGCAGTAAGGCCCAATCTAAAAATGCACGACCTCGGAATTGATATGCTGTTACAATCCATGCGCTGCCTGTACCAATCAGGATGGTGAGAATTCCCACACCCAACAATAAAATCCCAGTTTCTGCCAACGTGTGTGGAATTACATAACGCAGCAGATGCCCCCAAATTTCACTATCACCTTGTAATGCTGTCCAAATTAAAGCGACCACAGGTAAACAGGCGAGTAGTGTCAATAACCCACTGAGCGAAAATAAAAAATTAAATTTATTTTTAAGCATTGCAATAGAGGCACTAAATAAGGGGGGAGGGAACAGTTGCGCATCTTACAATGCAAATCGCTGCACTGTAAGATAAAAGCAGAAAATTTTAGCGGTTAAACTGGACTTTATCGACCAATAAGTTGGCGGCTTTACGGTGACGTGCAATATCGCTTAAACGAATTGAATCAATATTGAGTTTGCCAAAACTAGCGATAATTGGGTCAATTTTTACACCAGGTTTAACAGGGTATTCAAAGCCGTTTTGTGCGTAAATGGCTTGCGCATGATCTGAAGCTAAAAATTCAAGCAGTTGTACAGCTTCTTTACGGTTTGGCGCATGTTTAGAGACCACTGCACCCGATACGTTTACATGTGTTCCACCATTTTTAAAACGCGGTAACACGACATTAATCGCATTGCCCCAACGTTGTTGTTCGGCATCACCTGTACGCATTGTGCCTACATAATAAGTGTTGGCAACGCCAATATCACAAATTTTGCCTAAAATATCACGTGCCACATCACGGTCACCACCACTGGCTGGGCGAGCTAAATTAGCTTTTACACCACGCAACCAAGTTTCAGCTTGTTTTTCACCATGATGAGCGATATAAGCCGCAATCAAAGCAGTGTTATATGGATGGCTGCCTGAGCGAATACAGATTTTATTTTTCCATTTGGGATTAGCTAAATCTTCATACGTAATCGCATTTAATGGTGTACGGTCTTTAGAGGCATAGACTGCACGTGCACGCATCGATAGTGCATACCAGTGTCCATTGGCTGCACGTAAGTTAGCAGGAATTGCACTATTTAATGTTTTAGAGCTAACGCGCTGGGTTAAGCCACCTTCTACCAAGTCCACTAAATTACCAAAGTCTACGGTCAGCATGACATCGGCAGGTGAACGACGACCTTCTGCTTTTACACGTTCCAATAAACCATCTTTAATAAAAACAGTATTTACTTTCACACTTGTTTTTTGCGTGAATTCAGTTAATAACGTTTGAATCAAAACAGGTTCACGTGTGGTGTATAAGTTTACTTCTGCTGCTTGCGCCACACTTGCACCAAACGCAAGTAGACCTGTAACAACCAGCGATAATTTAGACATTGGTTTCATATGGTATTCCTAATCGAAAATTTAAATGTGAATAGCCGCTAAAGCAGAATGTGGTGTGGTTGATGATTGCTCATCAGATGCCAAGAAAAAACAGCTGTTTAAATCTACAGAAACATAGACTTGTTCAGCATGTTGGAAATCTTGAAGATGATTAACTTGTGCCAAAAGTGTGAGCGCATGATCTTGTAGTTTTAGACGTAGTTGCTGCGCGTGTCCCATAAAGCTTGAAGACAGCACGCTTGCTGGTAATGCACCTTCACTAGGGGTTTTGCTGACACGAACTTGATGAGGGCGGAAGCAGCATTGCACTTGTTTTTGCGTAGATAAGTCTTGTGCTAAATCCTGCTGACCACGATCAACTTGACCAAAAATGGTGGAGATTGTTTGATTATTGACTTGTGCAGGAATTTCATTCAACGCAGAAAAATAGCGCGCTGCAAATAACGTTTTAGGTTGTAGGTAGAGTTGCTTAGGCGAGCCAATTTGAATGATTTGCCCTTGATGCATTAAGATAATTTGATCAGCAATTTGCAGCGCTTCTTCAGGGTCATGCGTGACAATGACCGTAGTGGTTGCCGTTTGTTTTAAAATTTGAATGGTACTTTGACGGATTTGATCACGCAGGCGATGATCCAAATTGGAAAAAGGTTCATCCATAAGTAAAACTGGCGGTTTAGGGGCTAATGCACGTGCCAAAGCTACTCGTTGTTGTTCACCGCCTGAAAGCGTGTAGGGATAGCTGTCTTGATGATGCAGCATCGACACGTGTTCTAAGGCTTGTTTGGCAATATCAGCACGTTGCGATTTAGGGAATTTCTTTAAGCCAAACATGACGTTTTCTAGCACGCTTAAATGTGGAAAAAGGGCGTAATCCTGAAAGACTAAACCAATGTTGCGGGATTCTGCAGGTATTTGTTGTTGTGCATCCCATAAAATATGCTGTTCGAGTTGAATAGAACCACTGCTTGGATTTTCCAAACCTGCAATTAAGCGCAGCATGGTGGTTTTGCCGCATCCTGAGTGTCCCAGCAAACAGACAATCTGCCCACTCATGGCAGACCATGTTGCATTTTGCACGGCAAAACGTGAACCAAACTTTTTACTCAGCTGTTGGATGGTCAATACATTGGCAGGTTGTGCAGCAAACGCATTCATGGATATTTCACACGACAAATTTTGTGCTCAAATAATAACTAAGAATTCTTCTCAAGTAGAGTCTTTTTATCATTTAGAATGTAAATGACCTTGGGGAGAGTATAAATTGGTTGAAATATCAAGAAAAACAGCAGTGTTTCATTGGTTTATATTCTGAACGAGAATCCTACAGCAGGATTAAAAATTTGAAGGTTTTATAACTACACTTTACTGAGAGTTGAACTTACATGCGGAAAGACAAAACCGAGCTATAAAAAAAGTTACTGCCGAAGCAGTAACTTTTTAAATGGGGCGATATAAATGCAATCCAAATTAAGGTTTTTTGGAATTAAGCACCTTAAACAGAATGAACATTAAAACAATCCAGACTGGAATCATAATGACTGATTCTTTGAAGCCCTGTGTCCACATAATGTAAAGCACCACAGCAATGAAGGCCAACACCAGATAGTTACTAAATGGCGACCAAAGAGCAGGGAACTTGGTTGGAATAGCTAATTTTTTCAAAGTACTGCTGAATTTTAAGTGGGTTAAACTGATCATTGCCCAGTTTAGAACCAAAGCACCAACCACAATGTACATGAGGTGACTTAAGGCTTCTTCTGGTACAAAGTAGTTCAATAATACACAGCCAAAAATCAATACCGCAGAGAATAGAACAGCTGGAATTGGCACACCTTGTTTATTCACTTTTAGGAAAATTTTTGGTGCGTTACCTTGTTTGGCTAAACCGAACAACATACGGCTGTTGGCATACATCCCACTGTTATACACAGAAAGTGCAGCAGTCAGAATCACGAAATTCAGTAAGTGTGCAGCCCATTCAATCCCCATCTGACTAAAAATCATCACGAATGGACTTTTATCTAAACCACCTAAATCGAGCTGATTCCAAGGCACTAAAGACAACAGAATAGTGAGCGAACCGACATAGAAAATCAGGATACGGAACACCACTTGGTTAATGGCTTTAGGAATTGTTTTTTCTGGGTCTTGTGCTTCGGCTGCTGCCATACCAATCAATTCAATGCCGCCAAAGGCAAACATCAGGAAAGCCAACATAAAGAATAACCCTTCAAAGCCATGCGGGAAGAAGCCGCCATGTGCCCAAAGGTTGCTGAAAGAAGCAGTGGAGGTCGCATCTGCAGAAAGTAATAGGTATAAACCAAATACAATCATCGAGACTACAGCCGCGACTTTAATAATCGCCAACCAGAATTCTGACTCACCGTAGAACTTCACATTGCCCAAGTTAATAATGGTAATCACAATGAAAAAGAACAGTGTTGATGTCCATGCAGGAATATGCGGCCACCAGTAGTTAATATATTTCGCGACTGCGGTGAGTTCTGCCATGGCCACCAAAATATACAGAATCCAGTAATTCCAGCCAGCTAAAAAGCCAGGGAACTTACCTGCATATTTATAGGCAAAGTGACTGAATGATCCTGCAACGGGCTCATGAACAATCATTTCCCCCAATTGGCGCATAATTAAAAATGCAATAAGACCACCAATGGCATAACCCAAAATAATAGATGGGCCAGCAGATTGGATGACCTGCGCGGAACCTAAGAATAAACCAGTACCAATTGCGCCACCCATGGCAATCAATTGAATATGGCGGTTCTTTAAGCCACGCTGAAGTTGTGAAGACTCGTTGTTCAAAGTATTCAGCCAGACAATGAAAAAGTGACAAGATTGTAATAGATCAAATTTCATTAGCCTAGTAGCTATACATTTATGAATTAAATTTATGCAAATTATAAAAATAAGTTTAGCTGGCTTTTATTTTAAAAATTAGCGTAATCAATATATTAATTTTATTTTTGTCTTATAAATCAAGATGACTGGCTAGGGTAAATTTTACCAAATGTTGTTTTTTTATACTTAAGTCAAGACCACGATACCTTTTGAATAAAAACCGTTATCATGCAAAAGGGTCTTTTTATATTGACCATAACAATCAAAAACAAGGGAATAAAATTCATGCGTTTTGCACCACAAGTTAAAATTCCAGCGACTTATATGCGCGGCGGTACCAGTAAAGGCGTATTTTTTAAACTTGATGATTTACCTGTAGCAGCACAGCAGCCAGGCAAAATTAGAGATCAAATTTTATTGCGCGTCATTGGCAGTCCAGACCCTTATGCCAAGCAAATTGATGGAATGGGCGGTGCAACTTCAAGCACTAGCAAAACGGTAATTCTGGCGAAAAGTACGCAGCCCGATCATGATGTCGATTATCTGTTTGGACAGGTTTCAATTGATCAGCCTTTTGTAGATTGGAGTGGTAACTGTGGCAACCTCACGGCTGCGGTAGGTGCATTTGCCATTAGTAATGGTTTGGTCGATGCCAGTAAAATTCCTGAAAATGGTGTGTGCACAGTACGCATTTGGCAAAAAAATATTGAAAAAACCATTATTGCACATGTACCGATGACCAACGGTCAGGTGCAGGAAACAGGTGATTTTGAGCTGGATGGCGTGACATTCCCAGCAGCAGAAGTGCAAATTGAATTTTTAGACCCTGCCGACGATGGTGACGAGGGTGGGGCAATGTTCCCGACAGGCAATGTCGTGGATACTTTAGATGTGCCAAATATTGGAACATTTCAGGCTACATTTATCAATGCGGGTATTCCAACAATTTTTCTGAATGCAGAAGATATTGGTTATACCGGCACAGAGCTGCAAGATGCGATCAATGGTGATACAGAGGCATTGGCACGTTTTGAAACCATTCGTGCTTATGGCGCTAAACAAATGGGACTAATTCAGGAAATTGCCGAAGCTGAAAAGCGTCAGCATACCCCCAAAATTGCTTTTGTTTCTGCGCCAAAAAGTTATGTCTCTTCAAGTGGAAAGCAAATTCAGGTAGAAGATACCGATTTATTGGTACGTGCATTATCGATGGGTAAATTACACCATGCCATGATGGGCACAGCAGCTGTTGCAATTGGTACTGCTGCAGCTATTCCAGGAACTTTGGTGAACTTAGCTGCAGGTGGTGGTGAGCGTGAAGCGGTACGTTTTGGACATCCATCGGGTACGCTTCGCGTTGGTGCGCAAGCCGTGCAGGAAAATGGACAGTGGCAAGTAAAAAAAGCGGTAATGAGCCGTAGTGCACGTGTCTTGATGGAAGGCTGGGTGCGTGTGCCTGCTGAAACGCTTGAATAAATTGGTCACGAACCTGACATTTTAAATTTAAACAAAATTCAGCCTCTATTTCGATAGGGACTTTTTTGTAGCTGAAATACTATATCGGTGCAGTTAAGGCTTAAAAAAAATTGAATTATGGGTACAATGCTGCAACAGACAAAGCAGCTTACTGCTTATCAGACATGAACCAACAATTCGAGGCGAATGTGTCATCACTTCACGATTTACAGGCGCATGCATTAACCGCAGCCCAACAACGTATTCAGCAAGACTTGCTTACCGCTTTAGAGGCCTTTGCATTGCCAGAACCGTTAAAGTCCGCTGTGCATCATGCCGTCATGTTGGGTGGTAAGCGTGTGCGTCCTGCTTTGTGTTATGCCACAGCTGCGTTAAGACCTAATCAGAATTATGCAGCAGTACGCCGTGCTGCAGTTGCAATTGAGCTGATTCATTGTTATTCACTGGCGCATGACGATTTGCCGTGTATGGATAATGACTTGTTGCGTCGTGGGCAGCCAACCTGTCATGCAGCTTATGGTGAAGATACAGCGTTGTTGGCAGGTGATATTTTACAATCGATGGCATTTGAAATTTTAGGCAGTCGTTTGTTTGATCAGTCTGCTGCGGTAGATCAAGGGATTGTACTCAAGCAGATGCAAATTTTAGCTACAGCATCATCAAAAATGGTGTGTGGTCAGGTTATGGATTTACAATCTGAAGGTAAACAAGTCGATCAGGCGACTTTGGAAAGTATCCATCGTAATAAAACAGGTGCCTTGATTTCTGCTGCAGTGATGATGGCTGCTGTGACCGTGTTTGATGGACGAGATAAAGCCATTCCACAACTGCGTGAATATGCACAAGCGATTGGTCTAGCCTTTCAGGTACAAGATGATATTTTGGATATTATTTCAGAGACTGAAGTGCTCGGTAAAACCGCAGGCAAAGATGAGCAGGTGGAAAAATCCACTTATCCTGCATTGATGGGGCTAGAGCAGGCACAAACTTACGCTCAACAGTTACATGATCAGGCTTTTGCTGCGTTGGCTTTTTTTGATACTGCTGCAGCAACAGAGCTACAGAAAATTTCAGAATTTTTACTGTCACGTAAAAGCTAATTGATGCTTTAGGTTTACTGATACCTTTAAATATAGTGATTTTTAATTGAAGTAAATTGGCGGTGTGCCAAAAAAATAAAAGCGAGCATTTGCTCGCTTTTTTATGTTGTTGCTTTGGAGTAAGTCTATTTTAAAATATTTACCGGTTTAAAATTTCACTCCTTTTTTTGCTTTTTATTCCTGAAGTGTTGCATCCGGAGCAAGAATTGTTTTGCCTTGCTTTAAGCTATCTAAAGCCTCTCGGTTAAAATCGACCAAAAGAGAGTTGTTTTGTGGATCAATCGCATAGCGACTAATCAATTTTTGATCACCCTGTAAAGTTTCTATTCGGTATTCATCTGCAATATTCATAATGCCGTCTAAATTAATGGTGGCAGAAGCCTTGTCTTGACGAAATAACTCATAAACATCGCGTAGGTCAAAAATTGCATTTTGTGCATCGGGATGCTTTTCAAAATAATTTTGTAAATGACGAATAAATAATTGCGCAAACATAAAGTAATTCGGTTTGTGGGTATAGTCTAAGCTCATGTGTTTACTCCTTATTATTCAAATTTTTAATGCTTTATAGGAATAACACACTCTAGGCTAAAAATTAAAGAAACTCTGGGCTGAAGTTGCAAAAACTACACAAAGAATTTGATGCTGTGCACTAAGCTGAAACCTAAATTTGCCATGATCTGTTTAGAAATTAAAAAACTTTGTAACGAACAGCGCAGTTGGTGTTTTGGAAAAAATAATCATAAATGGTTTATCTATTCATTAAAGCGATTAATAGCCCTACAGAGTAGTGGAATTCTAAAATATCAAGTATTTGAATAAAAAATCATCCGAAAGACTAAGACTTATGAACTAGCAAGTGAAATCATAAATCAGGTACAATTGGCGTGATTAATTTTGTGTTTGGTGTATTTGAAGGCCAATACATACATTCTTTGTTAATAAATAGGCCTGCCAGGAGTTATCCCCGCATGAGTGCCATTACTCCATACGAATGGGCAATTATTGCCTTCGTGATCGGCGTTACATTTTTATGCGTCTTTATGCTAACCGTTCCTTTACTCCTTGGGGGTAAATCATGGGGACGTGCGAAGCAAGAGCAGTTTGAGTCGGGTGTTGTTGGTGCTGGTGGAGCACGTATCCGCTTATCTGCCAAGTTCTATTTGGTTGCAATTTTCTTCGTTGTTTTCGACTTAGAAGCACTTTATCTATATGCATGGGCAGCATCTGTTCGTGAAGTAGGTTGGGTGGGCTTTGCAACTGCTGCTGTATTTATTTTAGTTTTACTCGTTGGCTTAATTTATGAATTATCAACCGGCGCACTGAACTGGGCACCATCTGATAAGCGTAAAGCAGCAGGGATTAAACCTAAAATTGGTTCGCCAAATATGGATCTTGCAGAAATCACACGCTTTAACTCAATTGAAGAATTGGTAACGGACCCTACCGGTCAAATTCCAGCTCAATCCTCTGGTCGTGTAAAAAAATCTGCGACTACCTCATCTGACAAGGAGTAACTCGGGATGAAATATACCTTAACCCGTGCGAATCCCGATGCTGATCAATATCCACTTCAAGAGCGCCAAATCGTAACTGATCCGCTTGAAGAAGAAGTGAATAAAAATGTGTTTATGACTCGTTTAGAGGACTTGGCACATACAGCAGTAAACTGGGGACGTAAGAACTCAGTTTGGCCGTTCAACTTTGGTACATCGTGCTGCTACGTAGAGTATGCAACGACCTTAACAGGCGTGCATGACTTGTCACGTTTTGGTGCTGAGGTTATTCGTGCTTCACCGCGTCAGGCAGACTTGATGATTGTTGCAGGTACGTGTTTCGTAAAAATGGCACCTGTAATTCAGCGTTTGTATGAGCAAATGCTTGAGCCTAAATGGGTTATCTCAATGGGCGCATGCGCAAACTCAGGTGGTATGTACGACATTTATTCAGTTGTACAAGGTGTGGATAAAATCATTCCTGTGGATGTGTACATTCCAGGTTGCCCACCACGTCCTGAAGCATTAATTCAAGCATTAATGTTATTACAAGACCAAATTCAATTAGAGCGTCGTCCGTTGTCTGCGGTAATTGGTGATGATCTTAAGCCAGTGTATAAGCCAAAGATGATGCCAGAACGTGACCGTAAGAATGCACAGCGTATTGCGGTGAAAAACTTACGCTCTATGGATGAAATTAAATAATTTAAACGTACAAATATTGATGCACCCGAAGGGTGTAGTTGTCGTTTAGGTTGACTGAATTTGTATTAAATAGGAAGCCAAGCCAATGGCTGAAACTGACATTGCTATGCCAGAATCAACAGCAGTTGATTCACGCCCAGCATTTGCAATTGTAGAAGAACTCAAAACCAAATTTGGTGAGAACTTCTACGTGCAAACGACTTTTGAAGATTTTCCAACAGTCTGGGTTGAGCGCGCACGTGTACAAGAAGTTTTAATGTTCTTGCGTACAGTGTCACGTCCATACGTGATGTTGTTCGACTTGTCTGCGGTAGATGAGCGTTTACGTACTTACCGCGACGGTCTACCTGCGTCTGACTTTACAGTGTTCTATCACTTGTTATCGCTTGAGCGTAACACGGACATTCGTATTAAAGTTGCCTTGAATGAGAGTGATCTCAACATTCCTACAGCAACTAACATTTGGCCAAATGCCAACTGGTACGAACGTGAAGCTTACGATATGTTTGGTATCAACTTCGAAGGGCATCCAATGCTCCGTCGTATTTTGTTGCCAACATACTGGGAAGGTCACCCGTTACGTAAAGAGTATTCTGCACGTGCTACGGAATATACGCCGTACATGCAGAACCAAGCCAAACAAGACTTCGAGCAGGAACACCTACGCTTTGTGCCTGAAGATTGGGGCTTAAAGCGCGGTAATAAAGACGAAGACTTCATGTTCTTGAACTTGGGTCCTAACCACCCATCTGCACACGGTGCGTTCCGTGTAATTTTGCAGTTGGATGGTGAAGAAGTGAAAGACTGTGTGCCAGATATCGGCTATCACCACCGCGGTGTGGAAAAGATGGCTGAACGTCAAACTTGGCATTCATTCATTCCTTATACCGACCGTGTGGACTACTTAGGTGGTTGTGCCCAAAACATGCCGTATGTGATGGGTGTGGAACAACTGGCAGGTATTACTGTACCAGACCGCGCACAATGTATTCGTGTAATGATGTCGGAATTATTCCGTATCAATAACCACTTATTGTTCATTGGTACTGCAATTCAGGATGCGGGCGGTATGACCCCTGTATTCTATATGTTCGCAGACCGTCAAAAAATCTACGATGCGATTGAAGCCATTACTGGTTACCGTATGCACCCAGCATGGTTCCGTATTGGTGGTACCGCACACGACCTACCAAACAACTGGCAGCACCTGATTCGTGAAATCTTGGAGTGGATGCCAAAACGTATGAATGAATACTACACTGCGGCATTACGCAACTCAGTATTCATGGGTCGTACGCAAGGCGTTGCACAGTATGATGCGAAATCTGCTTTGGCGTGGGGTGTAACAGGTACTGGTCTACGTGCAACAGGTATTGACTTTGATGTGCGTAAATACCGTCCATACAGTGGTTATGAAAACTATGACTTTGAAGTGCCGGTAGAGTACGAAGGCGATGCTTACGCACGTGTATTGGTACACTTCCGTGAAATCGAAGAGTCATTGAAAATCATCAAACAATGTCTAGATAACATGCCTTCTGGTCCATATAAAGCGGATCATCCATTGGCTGTTCCACCACCAAAAGACAAGACATTACAAGATATTGAAACCTTGATTACACACTTCTTAAGCGTGTCTTGGGGTCCTGTAATGCCTGCTGGTGAAGCATCTGTAATGGCAGAAGTGGTGAAAGGTGCATCTAACTATTACTTGACTTCAGATAAGTCGACGATGAGTTACCGTACCCGTATTCGTACACCAACTTTCACGCATTTACAGCAAATGCCTTCTGTGATTAACGGCAGTCTGGTATCTGACTTAATCATTTATTTAGCGACCATTGACGTCGTAATGGCAGACGTGGATCGCTAAGGGGTAAACGCATTATGATGATTTTGACTGATAAAAAGCCACGTGTGAATGTTGAAGGGATTTTAACTGCAGAAGAAATCCATGAAATTGAACATCACATTGGCCATTATCCGTACCCACGTGCAGCATCTTTGGATGCCTTGAAGTGTGTACAGCGCCGTAATGGCTGGGTAGATGACGCGCAGTTAAATGCAATTGCACAGCTTCTCACCATCAGCGTTGCTGATTTAGAAGGTGTTGCAACTTTCTATAACCGTATTTATCGCCAGCCTGTAGGTCGCCACGTGATTTTATTGTGTGACTCGATTGCATGCTTCTTGATGGGTGCAGAAACACTGGCAGAAGCATTCCAGCGTGAATTAGGCATTCAGTTTGGTCAAACGACTGCAGATGGTCGTTTCACGTTATTGCCAATTTGCTGTTTAGGAAATTGCGACAAGGGACCAACCTTGATGATTGATGAAGATACTCACGGTTTAGTTGAGGTGACATCGGTGCAACAGTTATTGGAGAAGTATGTATGAATACCGAACCAAGACCAATTTATGGTGACGGTAACCCAGAAACGCATCCATTAACTTGGCGTTTAAGCAAGCAAGAGCACGTGCGTAATGCAGATGATTACGAAGCGCTAGAAGGTTATGCGGGCTTTAAGAAAGCGATTTCTATGCCGCCTAAAGATGTGCTTGAAGTCATTAAAGCTGCGACAGTAAAAGGTCGTGGTGGTGCAGGCTTCCCTGCAGGGATCAAATGGTCACTGATGGCGCCAAATGACAATTCTGGTCCACGTTACCTGATTTGTAATGCCGATGAGATGGAACCAGGTACTTTCAAAGACCGTTTGCTGATGGAAAAACTTCCACACCAACTGATTGAAGGTATGCTGATTGCTGCTTATACGCTTGAAGCAACACACGGTTATATCTTTATTCGTGGCGAATATATCGAAGCTGCACAGTACTTAAATGAAGCGATTGAGCAAATTCGAGCCAAAGGTTATTTGGGCGAAAACATTTTAGGTACAGGTTGGGGCTTTGAGCTATACGTGCACACAGGCGCTGGTCGTTATATCTGTGGTGAAGAAACTGCATTGATTAACTCGCTTGAAGGCCGTCGTGCTAACCCACGTACTAAACCACCATTCCCGCAAGTTGCAGGGGCATGGGGGCGTCCAACGATTGTCAACAACGTAGAAACCTATAACAACTTACCTGCAATTATGTTGCGTGGTGCAGAGTGGTATATCGGTTTATCTGCAGGCAAATCGAAAGATCCTGGCACAAAAATTTACGGTGCGTCAGGTAAGGTGAAATTCCCTGGTCTATGGGAACTTCCATTTGGTACGACTGCACGTGAAGTGATTGAAGACTATGCGGGTGGCATGCGTGATGGCTTGAAGCTAAAAGCATGGTTACCGGGTGGTGCGTCTACCGACTTCTTGGCGGCAGAACACATTGACTTGCCAATGGATGCAGAGAGCATCATGAAAGCAGGTTCACGTTTAGGTACGTGTTTGCTCATGGTAGTCGATGAAACTCAATGTATGGTTTCTGCAACCCGTAACTTAGAAGAATTCTTTGCGCGCGAATCATGTGGTTTCTGTACGCCATGTCGTGATGGCTTACCATGGGCTGTAAAAGCACTCAAAGCAATTGAAAATGGCGAAGGAAAAGAAGAAGACATTCAACATCTTCAAGAACTCACCAAAAAATTGTGGATTGGTAAGACCTTCTGTGCTCACGCACCAGGTGCGATGGAGCCATTAATGGGCGCACTCAAATATTTCCGTAGCGAGTTTGAAGCAAAAGTGGCAAATAGCCGTCCTGCTGCTCAAGCTAGCAACGTAGAACAAGCTTAAGGAATTCGACTATGGCTACAATTCATGTCGATGGAAAATCGTACGAAGTCAATGGCTCGGAAAACTTGCTGCAAGCATGTTTGAGCCTTGGGATCGACATTCCGTACTTTTGTTGGCATCCATCCTTAGGTTCTGTCGGTTCTTGCCGTCAATGTGCCGTGACCCAATATGCGAACCCTGAAGATACTCGTGGTCGCTTGGTGATGTCATGTATGACACCTGCTGCTGACAATACCTATATCTCTATTGAAGACAAGGAAGCGACTGAGTTCCGTGCTTCAATTGTAGAGTTCTTGATGACGAACCACCCACACGACTGCCCTGTCTGTGAAGAAGGTGGTCACTGTCATTTACAAGATATGACTGTAATGACGCAGCATGACCGTCGTCGTTACCGCTTCACCAAACGTACACACTATAACCAAGAGCTAGGTTCGTTCATTGCACATGAAATGAACCGTTGTATCGCATGTTATCGTTGTGTGCGTTACTACAAAGACTATGCAGGCGGTACAGACTTTGGCGTTTATGCCAACGCATCACGTGTGTACTTTGGTCGTCCTGAGTCGGGTACTTTAGAATCTGAATTCTCTGGCAACTTGACTGAAGTATGTCCAACAGGTGTATTTACCGACAAAACGCACTCTGCACGTTATAACCGTAAGTGGGATATGCAATATGCGCCAAGCGTATGCCAAGGCTGTTCTTCTGGCTGTAACATCTCTCCGGGTGAGCGTTATGGCGAATTACGTCGTGTAGAAAACCGCTTTAACGGTGAAGTTAACCAATACTTCCTGTGCGACAAAGGTCGTTTCGGTACAGGTTATGTGAACCGTGAAGATCGTCCACGTCAGCCACAGTTCCGTAATGGTGCGAGTGTAGAAACCATTTCTGTAGATACTGCACTTGATACGATTATTGCCAAAGTTCAAGGCAAAAAAGTTTTGGGTATTGGTTCGCCACGTGCATCGCTTGAATCAAACTTTGCTTTGCGTGAGTTAGTGGGTCAAGACAACTACTCAACAGGTTTATCGCAAAAAGAGCAAAACTTGGTAGAGCTTGCAGCTTCAATCATGCAAACCGAAGGTATTTACAACCCAGGTATGCGTGAAATTGAAGATTACGATGCTGTGTTAATTTTGGGTGAAGATTTAACCCAAACTGCACCACGTATGGCCTTGTCTGTTCGCCAAGCGGCGAAAAACAAAGCCAAAGAAATGGCTGCAGAGCGTCGTACCCCAGACTGGCTGGCTGAACCTGTACAACGTATCGCACAAGATGCAAAATCACCAATTTACATTTTGGCTGCAACGCAAACGCGTTTAGCCGATGTAGCAACCGGTGAAGTGGTTGCATCTCCAAACGACATCGCACGTTTAGGTTTTGCGATTGCAGCTGCAGTAGCAGGCGATGTAATCACTGGTTTAGATGACGATGCCAAAGCATTTGCACAAACTATTGCCGACACGTTAAAAGCTGCGAAAAAGCCATTGGTGATTTCAGGTACAAGCTTACAAGAAGCTGCCATTATGGAAGCGGCTGCACAAGTGGCACAAAACTTGGGTGAGAACGCAGGTTTAACCCTAACTGTGCCAGAAGTGAACTCAATGGGCTTGGCAATTTTAGGTGGTCAAAGCTTAGAGCAAGCATTTGCACAAGATTATGATGCTGTGATTGTGGTTGAAAATGACTTATACCGTCGTTTACCTGCGGCACAAGTTGATGCCGCTTTGGCAAAAGCACAAGATGTAATCGTGCTTGATCATGCTGAAACAGCAACAGTGCAAAAAGCCAACATCGTACTTTCTGCAGCAAGCTTTGCTGAAGGTGATGGTACTGTAGTGAGCCAAGAAGGCCGTGCTCAACGCTTCTTCCAAGTGTATGACCCAAGCTACTACAAACCTGAACTAGCAATCAAAGAATCTTGGCGCTGGTTACACGCACTTGAAACAGGCTTAAAAGGTAAAGCAATTTCTTGGACTGTTTTAGATGACGTGATTGAATCTGTTGCGAAAAATATTCCAGCACTTGAAGCAATTCAGGATGTTGCACCAGATGCAGGTTTCCGTGTACATGGCTTGAAAGTTGCGCGTGAACCACGTCGTTACTCAGGTCGTACTGCAATGCGTGCGCCGTTATCTATTCACGAGCCGAAACAACCGACCGATGTCGATTCTGCATTAACTTTCTCTATGGAAGGTTATGTTGGTAACCAAACACCATCGGCACTTGTACCATTTGCATGGTCTGCAGGTTGGAACTCACCACAAGCTTGGAACAAATTCCAAGACAATGTGGGCGGTCACTTAAAAGGTGGTGATTCAGGCATTCGTTTATTCGATCGCTTAGCAAAACGTCCTGCACGTAGCTATGTGGCACCAGCACCTGTGCTAGCTAATCCTGAAAGCTTCCGTTTAATTCCAATGCATCACATTTTTGCATCGGGTGAATTTACGGTGAAAACACCTGCAATGGAAACGCGTATTCCTGAAGCTGTATTTGCTGTAGGCACTCAAGATGCGCAGCGTTTGAATGTACAAGATGGTCAAACAATTACCGTACAAGCAGGTGAAACGTCTATCGTACTGCCAGTACAAGTGATTGAATATTTACCTACAGGTTATATTGGCTACCCAATTGGTCTTGCACCAACGGTATCTCTTGCAGAGCCTGTTTCAGTCGCGGTAGGAGTGTAATTCATGCAACAAGAATTAATCCGTCAGACGCCGCTGTGGGCTGAGAACTGGCCAATTGCCTATTCAGTCATTCAAGCGATTGTCATCTTACTGGTTGTAGTATTGATTGCTGCGCTCATGTCTTTTATTGAGCGTCGTTTACTGGGCTTATGGCAAGACCGTTATGGTCCGAACCGTGTAGGTCCAGGTGGTATGTTCCAGATTGTAGCCGACATGCTTAAAATCATGTTCAAAGAAGACTGGACACCTAAATTTGCCGACAAACTAACCTTCCGTATGGCACCAGCAGTTGCAATGGCAACTGCGGTACTGTCGTTCATGGTTATTCCTGTATCACCTTATTTAGGTGTTGCAGACATGAGCATTGGCCTGTTGTTCTTTATGGCAATGGCTGGTATTGCAGTCTATGCGGTGTTATTTGGTGGTTGGTCATCAAACAACAAATACGCATTGCTTGGTGGTCTACGTTCAGCAGCTCAAACCATTTCGTATGAAGTGTTCTTGGGTATTTCACTTATGGGTGTGGTTGCAATTGCAGGCTCATTCAACATGCGTGAAATTGTTGAAGCGCAACGTGATGTTTGGTTTGTGATTCCACAATTCTTAGGTTTCTTGATTTTCGTGGTTGCTGGTGTTGCGGTAACACACCGTCACCCATTTGACCAACCAGAAGCAGAACAAGAATTGGCAGAAGGTTATCACGTAGAATATGGCGGTATGAAATGGGGTATGTTCTTCGTTGCAGAATATGTCAACGTGGTACTGATCTCTGCGCTTATCGTGACTTTATTCTTCGGTGGATGGCTTGCGCCGTTTAACCTTGAAATTCCATTCATTCCAGCAGCTTTCTGGTTCATTATCAAAACAGCATTCTTTGTAATGATGTTTGTCTTGGCACGTGGTTCTTTAATGCGTCCACGTTATGACCAAGTGATGAACTTTGGTTGGAAAATTTGCTTGCCATTGGCGCTTGTTAACCTTTTGGTAACTGGTGCTGTGATTCTTATGAATCATTCGGCCTAAGACAGCAGGGAGAACAATATGTTTAAGTTTCTAGCTGGGTTTGGGTCAATTGTACGTTCACTGTGGATGGTTTTCTCACACGTGACACGTAAACGTGACACCATTTTGTATCCGGAAGTACCAGCCGAAGAAATTGTACCTCCACGCTTCCGTGGTCGTATTGTGTTAACACGCGATCCAGATGGCGAAGAGCGTTGTGTTGCATGTAACCTCTGTGCAGTTGCATGCCCAGTGGGTTGTATTTCACTACAAAAAGCAGAACAGGAAGATGGTCGTTGGTATCCGGAGTTTTTCCGTATCAACTTCTCACGCTGTATTTTCTGCGGTATGTGTGAAGAAGCATGTCCAACGACTGCAATTCAATTAACGCCTGACTTCGAGTTAGGTGAATATGTGCGTCAAGACTTGGTCTATGAGAAAGAAAACTTACTCATTTCAGGTCCTGGTAAATATCCTGACTACAACTTCTACCGTGTAACGGGTATGGCTGTTACAGGTAAAGACAAAGGTCAAGCGCAACGTGAAAGCGCACCTGTTGATGTACGGAGTCTATTACCATGATGTGGCCGTTTTATTTGATGGCACTAGTGGCCATTGTCTCTACGGTTCGTGTAGTCACTAACGCGAACCCAGTACATGCTTTATTAAGCTTGATCGTGTCATTGCTTGCAGTTGCAGGCATGTTCATGATCGTGGGTGCTCCATTTGCTGGCGCCTTGGAAATCATTGTTTATGCGGGTGCGATCATGGTCTTGTTCGTATTCGTAGTAATGATGCTAAACCTTGGTCAGCAAACCGTTGAACAAGAGCGTAAATGGTTGACTTCATCTGCTTGGGCATATCCAGCTTTGATGAGCTTCCTAATTGGTTTGGTTTTAGTGTGGTCATTAAGCTCAAACTACACCACACCAAGCGCTTTAATGGGCACTGAAATGGTTGGTCCAAAAGCGGTTGGTCAAGCACTCTTTACTCAGTACTTATTATTGGTTGAAGTTGCCGCAATGTTATTACTTGCAGCTTTAGTTGCAGGCTTCCACATCGGTAAACGTGAACCAAGTGCAGAAGAGGAAAAAGAATAATGGGCAACATCCCTTTAGAACATGGTTTGATTGTCGCGACCATTCTTTTTGCACTCGGTTTTTACGGTGTGATGGTGCGACGCAACCTACTATTTATTTTAATGGGCCTTGAAATCATGATGAACGCTGCGGCACTGGCGTTTGTTTTGGCTGGTAGTGCATGGGTACAACCAGATGGTCAGATCATGTTTATCTTGATCTTGACACTTGCTGCGGCAGAGGCGTGTATCGGTCTTGCGATCGTCCTTCAGTTCTATCATCGCTTCCATCATTTGGATGTGGATGCTGCTAGTGAGATGCGCGGATGAGTTATTTATATCTAACAGTATTGTTTCCGCTCATTGGTTTTATCCTTTTAGCGGCAGGGCGTAACAACTTACCTGAAAAAGTTGCTGCGATTATTGGCGTTGGCTCAGTGGGGCTGTCTGCATTATTCGCTTTAATTGCAGGCATGGACTTTGTGAACAATGGTTCGGTTGCAACAACTCAACACTTATGGACTTGGTTCAATGTAGGTGGTTTTGCGCCAGCAATTAGTTTGCACCTAGATGGTTTATCTTTACTCATGCTTGGCATGATTACGGGTGTGGGTTTCTTAATTCACATCTTTGCCTCATGGTACATGCGTGGTGAAGAAGACTTTGCACGTTTCTTCTCTTACTTCAACCTGTTCGTTGCGAGCATGTTGCTGTTGGTTTTAGGCGATAACTTAGCGTTATTGTTCTTAGGTTGGGAAGGTGTAGGTCTGTGCTCTTACTTGCTGATTGGTTATTACTACCAAAACCCTGCAAATGGTTTTGCGGCAATCAAAGCATTTACCGTAACACGTGTGGGTGACGTTTTCTTACTGATTGCATTGTTCTTGCTGTATCAACAATTCGGCACCTTGAATACGCAATACATCGTAGAAAATGCAGCCAATGTAATGACTCAAAGCTCATCCATCACCATTTGGACAGCGTTAATGTTGTTCTTAGGTGCTGCGGGTAAATCTGCACAAATTCCATTGCAAACTTGGTTAGCTGACGCGATGGCAGGTCCAACACCTGTATCTGCATTGATCCACGCTGCAACAATGGTAACTGCAGGTGTTTACTTATGCTGTCGTATGTTCAGCGTATTTGAACTAGCACCAGAAGTGATGTTGTTCATTTCTATTACAGGTGCGGTGACCTTACTAGTTGCTGGTTTTGCTGCATTGGTTCAAACCGACATCAAACGTATTTTGGCTTACTCAACTATGAGTCAGCTCGGTTATATGTTTATGGCGGTAGGTGCTGAAGCGTATCAGGCTGGTCTATTCCACATGCTAACTCACGCATTCTTCAAGGCATTATTATTCTTGTCTTCTGGTGCGGTGATTTTGGCTTACCATCACGAACAAAACATTTTCAAAATGGGCGGCTTGTTCTACAAGAACAAATTCCTATTTGCATGTTTCGCAATTGGTGGCGGTGCATTGGCAGCGATTCCATTCTTGACCATTGGTTTCTTCTCAAAAGACGCTATTTTGGCAGCAGTTTGGACGCAAAGTCATATTGCAGGTATTCCGTTATATAACACCTTATATTGGGTGGGTGTAGCTGGTGCATTCTTAACTTCAATTTATACATTCCGTTTAATTTGGGTTGTATTCTTTGGTAAAGAAAACACGCCATATCACGAAATCAAAGGCGCAACTTACTGGTTCCCATTGGCAGTGCTTGCAGTACTTTCAACTGGTTTAGCGATTGTATTAAAAGCGCCAGTGATGAGCATTCTTGATGCTGCAAAAATCCCAGCATTTGTGATTCCTGAAGCATTAGAAGCAGGCGCACATGGTGCAGAGTATGTTGCAATTGGTGTGGCTTTGGCTGGTTTAGCCGTAGGCGTGGTGTTATTTGCCTTCGCTTATAATGCTGTAAAAGGTTTTGCGCAAACTTCATTGGGTGCGGGCCTTGCCAACATTTGCCGTAATGCACTTGGTTTCGATGCGTTGTATGACATCGTATTTGTAAAACCATTCTTGCTGATTGCCAAACTATTAGGTCGTGATCCAGTTGATGGCATGTGGTTAGTACTGCCTGCACTGGTGAAAGGTGGTCATAGCTTCACAAGTTCACGTCAAACAGGTTCATTACGTGAGTACGCATCGAGTATGGCACTTGGTGTTGTGGTCTTACTAATGATCTTGATCGTGATTCAGGTCGTGGGGAAATAAGATGGACGCTCCAAACAATTTAATTCTACCCGCGCTGATCCTTGTTCCGTTCATTGCAGGTTTTATTTGCTGGTTGGTCGATAAACTCGACGATAAATTACCGCGTTACATTGCTTTAGTGGGTATGCTCGTAACTTTGGGCTTAACTATCGCATTGTGGCAAGGTGCCAGCTATAACTACGAATTAGGCGCTCAAGTTCCAACTTGGTCGGCTGAATTTATGTTGCCTTGGATTCAAACCCTAGGCATCAACATCCACTTAGCGGTGGATGGCTTATCTTTACTTATGGTCGGCTTAACTGCATTACTGGGTGTTTTGGCAGTAGGCTGTTCATTTGGTGAGATTCAAAAGAACGTTGGTTTCTTCCACCTTAACCTTTTATGGTCTTTGGGTGGTGTAATTGGTGTATTCCTTGCAATTGACTTGTTCCTGTTCTTCTTCTTTTGGGAGATGATGCTTGTACCAATCTACTTCCTGATTGCGTTATGGGGTCATAAAGGTTCAAATGGTCGTTCACGTGTTTATGCTGCAACCAAATTCTTTATCTACACGCAAGTTGCTGGTTTAATCATGTTGGTGGGTATCTTAGGTCTAGTGATCTATGGATACATGATGTCAGGTACGATTTCGTTCAACTACAACTATTTATTGGCTGTAGCGAATACGCTTGATGCACAGTTACCAGCAGTTGCTTATGCCTTCATGATCTGCTTATTCATCGGTTTTGCGGTAAAACTTCCTGTTTTCCCATTACACGGTTGGTTACCAGATGCGCATGCACAAGCGCCTACAGCGGGTTCTGTCGACCTTGCAGGTATTTTGATTAAAACTGCAGCGTACGGTTTACTACGTTTCGTAATTCCATTCTTCCCAGCGGCATCTGCTCAATTTGCAGACATTGCCATTATTTTGGGTTTAATTGGTGTGTTCTACGGTGCGTGGTGTGCTTTCCAGCAAACCGACATGAAGCGTTTACTAGCTTATACCTCTATTTCGCACATGGGCTTCGTATTACTTGCAATTTATGCAGGTAATATCCTGACTTACCAAGGCTTAATGATCATGATGTTAGCACATGGCTTGTCATCTGCAGCATTGTTCATTATGTGTGGCCAAATTTATGAGCGCGTACACACACGTGACATGCGTTTAATGGGCGGTATCCGTGGTCAATTCCAATACCTTTCATTCTTCCTTATGTTCTTTGTGGCAGCGTTAGTTGGTATTCCTGGTTTAGGTAACTTTATTGGTGAATTCCTGATTCTCATGGGTTCATTCGAGCAGTTCCCAGCCTTCACAATTATTGCGGCAGTGAGCTTGGTCTTTGCAGGTGTATACGGTTTAATCCTGATTCACAAAGCTTTGTTTGGTGTGCCAAATGAAGAGCAAAAACAGCACTATGCAAATCCGTTAAAAGATTTAAATGCACGTGAAGTTGTGATTCTTTTAATCTGTGCACTGGGTCTAGTATGGCTTGGTCTGTATCCACAAACCTTCCTTGATATTTCAAACTCAAGTATGGCGTGGTTAGCGAATAGCTACATCCCAGTTCAAGAAGTAGTTGAAGTTACTCATGAAGTAACAACTCAACTCGAAAATGTGGAGATCCAATAAGCCATGAACTTCACAATGTCATTTTCTGAGCTTATGCCTTTAGCTCCTGTGATGATCGTGGCCTTAACTGCGATTGTCGTGATGATTCTTACTGCAATTAAGCGTAATCATAACTTAATTGCAACGGCATCAGTTGTGGGTTTGAACCTTGCTGCTGCTTACCTTTTACTCATGATGTTTGGTGGGAATTTTGCGCCTGCCAGCGTGATGGGTATGTTTATGATTGATCCGTTCACCTTGTTGTATCAACTGGTGATTCTGATTGCAGCGTTGGCGTGTTCGACTTTATCTCATGCTTATATTGAGACCTATAAAGACAACCGTGAAGAACTTTACATCTTAATGTTGTGTTCGGTTACGGGTGCCATGTTAATGGTGTCAAGCTCGCACTATGCGTCGTTCTTCATTAGCCTTGAGTTAATGTCAATTCCTGTTTATGGCTTATTGGCATACACTCACCAACGTTCTAAATCTTTAGAAGCAGGCGTGAAGTACTTAGTCTTGTCTGCAACTGCATCTGCAATGTTGCTCATGGGTATGGCGTACATTTATGCATACACTGGTTCATTGTCTTTCTATGACTCTGTACAAGCATTAATGCAAAATATCCAACAGCCATTGGTAGTTTTAGGTCTAGGCTTAATTGTCTTTGCTGTTGCATTTAAATTGTCGTTGGCACCATTCCACAAATGGACGCCAGACGTTTATGACGGTGCGCCTGCACCAATCGCAACCTTTCTTGCGACTGCAGCAAAAGTAGCAACCATTGGTTTGTTTGTACGTTACATTTTGGGTTCAGGTGCAATCCTGATCGACTCAATTGTAACCATCATGACCATTATTGCTGTGCTTTCAATTTTGGTGGGTAACTTCCTTGCTGTACGTCAAGTTAACTTGAAGCGTATTTTGGCTTACTCATCTATTGCGCACTTTGGTTATTTGTTGATTGGTTTAATCAGCATGACCTATGCAAGTTTGGGCAATGTCAGCGTATATGTGATCACTTATGTATTGACCACCATTGGTGCGTTCGGTGCAGTGGCATTAATGTCTAGCCCGTATAACAACGTAGCTGAAGCAGAAAGCTTAGCAGACTACCGTGGTTTGTTCTGGCGTCGTCCTGTATTGACTGCTGTATTAACTGTCATGATGCTTTCTCTAGCAGGTATTCCACTCACTGCAGGCTTCATTGGTAAGTTCTTGGTGGTGATGGCTGCTGTTACGACTCAGCACTGGTTCTTGGCTACTATGATCATTGTGGGTTCAGGTATTGGTTTGTACTATTACTTACGTGTAATGGTGGTGATGTACATGACGCCACCAGACGAACCAAAAATGGATGCGGTCGATCACTGGGGTCAAAAAGTGGGTGGTATTATGGTTTTAGCTGCTGCATTGGCGGTATTGGTGATTGGTGTATATCCAGATCCAATTATCAAAATTGCGCTTGAAGCTGAAATTCTATCTCCAATCCATTTCATGCTGACTCAGCAATAATTTAAAAGAAGTTTAATCTTCAGTCAAAAAGCCTCCATAAATTGGGGGCTTTTTGGTTTAAATACCGTATAAAAACAGCATATAATAAAAAGCTATTTGCTTTTATTTCCTTTTAGGTGTTCTCCCGTGGCTATTCATGAAATTCGTCATCCACTTATTCGTCATAAATTAGGGCTGTTACGTCGTGCCGACATCAGCACCAAGAACTTCCGTGAATTGGCGCAGGAAGTCACCATGTTACTGACTTATGAAGCAACCAAAGATTTACCAATGGTTGAGCATGAAATTTCAGGTTGGAATGGGGCAGTCACTGTAGACCGTATTGCAGGTAAAAAGATCACAGTTGTGCCAATTTTACGTGCGGGTATTGGTATGTTGGATGGTTTCTTAAACCTGATTCCAAGTGCCAAAGTGTCGGTTCTAGGTTTAGAGCGTGATGAAGAAACTTTAGAAGCACGTACTTACTACAAAAAATTAGTACCCGATGTGCAAAACCGTATTGCGATGATTATTGACCCAATGCTGGCAACGGGTTCATCATTAGTGGCAGCTATTGATTTATTGAAAGCCAGTGGTTGTAAAGACATTCGTGTGATGGTGTTGGTTGCTGCGCCTGAGGGGATTCAGCGTGTTGAAGCTGCCCATCCAGATGTCATTATTTTCACTGCCTCTGTAGATCAGGGCTTAAACCAAGATGGCTATATTGTGCCGGGTTTGGGCGATGCGGGCGATAAGATTTTTGGTTCAGTACAAAAAGATTAACCTAAAATACAGCTTAGATTCTCAAATAAAAAAGAGGTATGGATAGCCTCTTTTTTTTATGTGCACTGTTCTAGCTTAAGCATACTAATGATTCGTTAAACAGCACATTCGAGTGATATACCTGAATCAAAAAGAGATAATAGTTTGGTTGATAAAACTACAATGCACAAGCAGATAAAATGACATCATTGATAAGGCATGGGCAGATCAACAACCCATGCCATAAGCGATTTAATTAATTGAATCATCTAAGTTTGGTGCTAACCAACGCTTGGCTTCATCTAAACTCCAACCTTTACGCTGTGCATAATCTTCAAGCTGATCTAGAGATATTTTACCTGCGTTAAAGTATTCTGAAGCAGGGTTGGCATAGTAGAAGCCACTGACAGAAGAAGGTGGCCACATTGCAAAGCTACTGGTGAGCTGTGTGCCAATCTTTTCAGTTGAACCTAACCAGTTAAACAAGGTAGCTTTTTCTGAGTGCTCAGGGCAAGCAGGGTAGCCTGGTGCAGGACGAATCCCTACATATTTCTCTTTAATTAACTCTTCATTGCTAAGTTGTTCGGTCGGTTGATAGCCCCAGAACTCTTTACGAATGCGCTCATGCAAATGTTCTGCAAACGCTTCTGCAAAACGGTCACCCAACGACTGTACCAAAATGGCAGAATAATCATCACCTTTGGCTTTAAACTCATTGGCCATTTCTTCTGCACCAAAAATGGATACGGTAAAGCCGCCCAAATAATCTTGTGCTTGGTCTGCAGTTGCTACAAAGTCTGCCAAAGACAAGTTTGGTTTGCCAGTCACTTTGTCTGACTGTTGGCGAATATGGTGGAATGTATGCGTCACTTGATCACGTGCTGCATCATAAACCTGTACCGAATCTGCCGCAGAACGGTTAGCTGGGTAGATACCAAATACCGCACGTGCATCAAAACGATTGTTGGCAATAATATCTTTGAGCATGGCTTGCGCTTGGTTATACAAATCAGTCGCAGCTTCACCCACTACTTCATCTTCCAGAATTTTCGGGAATTTGCCCGCTAAGCTCCAAGAAATAAAGAATGGTGTCCAGTCAAAATATGGCAACAAGGTTTCAAGAGGGTAGTTGGTAAGCACTTGCGTACCAATGAAATTTGGCACCGCAGGTGTATAGTTGGCCCAGTCAATTTTTAAACCATTGTCGATGGCTTCAGCATAAGACAATTTTGCGGCTTTCGGTTGCTTGTTGGCGATACGTTCACGAATTTTAGAGTATTCTGCACGATGCTCTGCAACAAAGGCCGGTTTCATTTCTGGAGAGAGCAAGGTTGTTGCAACACCCACGGCACGCGAAGCATCGGCAACGTAAATCACTGCATCATTTGAGAACTGTGGATCAATTTTAACTGCTGTATGTGCTTTAGATGTGGTCGCACCACCAATCAATAATGGAATATTAAAGCCTTTACGCTGCATTTCTTTGGCAACAAAAACCATTTCATCTAAAGATGGGGTAATCAGGCCAGACAAACCAATAATATCGACTTTTTCGTCAATAGCCGTTTGCAGGATTTTTTCTGCAGGTACCATCACGCCTAAATCGACAATATCGTAACCATTACAGCCTAACACCACGCCCACAATGTTTTTACCAATGTCGTGAACGTCACCTTTTACCGTTGCCATCAAAACTTTACCTTTAGACTGACCTTCGGTTTTTTCAGCTTCAATGTACGGGTTGAGCCATGCAACGGCTTGTTTCATCACACGGGCAGATTTCACAACTTGAGGCAGGAACATTTTACCTGCACCAAACAAGTCACCCACAACGTTCATGCCGTCCATTAATGGGCCTTCAATTACATCTAAAGGACGTTTGGCTTTCAGGCGTGCTTCTTCGGTATCTTCATTAATGAAGGTGGTGATGCCTTTGACTAAGGCATATTCAAGACGTTTTTCGACAGATTCATTACGCCATTCCAAGTTTTCTTCAGCTTTTTGCGCACCTGCTTGACCACGATATTTTTCGGCCACTTCCAGCAGTTTTTCTGTGGCGTCCTGACCAGTTTCACCTTGGTTTAGGTTCAAAATAACGGCTTCAACCGCTTCTTTAAGTTCTTTTGGAATGTCATCGTAAATGGCCAACTGACCTGCGTTGACAATCCCCATGGTCATGCCTTGCTGAATTGCGTGGTAGAGGAATACAGCGTGAATGGCTTCACGTACAGGTTCGTTACCACGGAAAGAGAAGGATACGTTCGACACACCACCCGAAATCATGGCGTGTGGCAAGTTTTGTTTAATCCAGCCTGTGGCTTCAATGAAATCAACAGCGTAGTTGTTGTGTTCTTCAATACCAGTAGCAACTGCAAACACGTTCGGGTCAAAAATAATGTCTTCGGCAGGGAAGCCAACATCATTGACCAACACATCATAAGAGCGTTTACAAATTTCACGTTTACGTGCTGCTGTGTCGGCTTGTCCTACTTCGTCAAAAGCCATCACAATAACGGCTGCACCGTATTGGCGACAGAGGCGGGCTTTTTCGACAAACTCATCATATCCTTCTTTTAAGGAAATGGAGTTAACAACGGCTTTACCTTGTACACATTTTAAGCCTGCTTCAATGATTTCCCATTTAGATGAGTCAATCATGATGGGTACGCGAGAAATATCAGGCTCAGAAGCCACCAAATTCAGGAAGTGCACCATCGCACCTTCTGAATCGAGCATGCCTTCATCCATGTTGATGTCGATGATTTGTGCGCCACTTTCGACTTGCTGACGTGCAACATCCAAAGCTTCGGCAAAATTTTCTTCACGAATTAAACGTAGGAATTTTTTAGAGCCTGTGACGTTGGTACGCTCACCCACGTTCACAAATAAAGAGTCGTCATAAATGTTAAATGGTTCTAAACCACTTAAACGACAGGCAGGTTTAATTTCTGGAATTTTACGTGGTGGAATGTCTTTTACTGCATTGTAAATTGCACGAATGTGGTCAGGCGTTGTACCACAGCAACCACCTGTAATATTGATGAGACCACTTTCTGCAAATTCTTTTAAGAAGGCTGCAGTTTGTTCAGGGGTTTCATCATAACCACCAAAGGCATTTGGCAAGCCTGCGTTCGGGTGGGCTGAAACAAATACATCGGCCACGTCTGAAACAGTTTTGACGTGCGGACGCATGGTATCTGCACCCAAAGCACAGTTAAAACCAATTGAAAGTAAATCACCATGACGTACCGAGTTCCAGAACGCTTCTGCAGTTTGACCCGTTAAGGTACGGCCTGAAGCATCAGTGATGGTGCCAGAAATCATTAATGGCAACTCACGACCGAGTTGTTTGAATACTTCTTTAACCGCAAAAATGGCAGCTTTACAGTTTAAGGTATCAAACACAGTTTCAATGAGCAGAATATCTGCACCACCTTCAATTAAGGCATGCGCAGCTTCAATATAATTTTCTTTGAGTGCATCAAACGTAATGTTACGGAATGCAGGGTCATTTACATTGGGTGAAATTGAACAAGTACGAGATGTCGGGCCGAGTACACCTGCCACAAAACGTGGTTTGTCTGGGGTTGAATATTTTTCGCAGGCCGCTTTGGCCAAACGTGCTGCTTCACGGTTAATTTCAGGAACTAAATCTTCCATGTGGTAGTCAGACATAGAAACCCGAGTGCCGTTAAAGCTGTTGGTTTCAATAATGTCTGCGCCTGCATCTAAATAGGCTTCGTGAATGCCCTGAATAATTTGCGGTTGGGTCAGTACCAATAAGTCATTGTTACCTTTAAGGTCATGTGCCCAATCTGCAAAGCGTTCACCACGATAATCGGCTTCTTCCAATTGATGGCGTTGAATCATAGTACCCATGGCACCATCGATAATTAAAATTCTTTGGGCAAGAAGCGCTTTCAGGGTGGTAAGCGTGGACATAAAAAACCCTTTATGACTGAATCCGAAATGAGCGCTATTTTAGCAGAGTTCGCTACGCTTTCGTGCACTTGAAACAGATACAGAGACAGGAAGTCTGAAAAATTGTGTATAAAGCAGTGATTTTGCAATTTTGCTTGGCTTTGAATTTGAAATACTTGAATAAAAGTGTTGATGAATCGCATTCCAATTTAGATTTCGTATTGAATCGTCATGGATTTGTCATATTGCTCAGGCAAAATTGGCTCACCATGAAATTTGTCTGAATTTTTAGACAAATATGACAACCGTGTAACAATCTAAATTAGAGGGAATGTCATAAGAAAAGTAGGTTTATTTAGTCTAAGTGTTTAAATTTAAATATTTATTTTATATTTATACACAAAAAACACAGTTTAAAATGTGAAAATAAAGTATGAAAGTTGCTTTATATAGCAGCTCTTTGTCATATAATTGTCACAATTTAATTGAACAATAAGGGGATTTTAAATCCTCTTTTCTGCTTGCATGAATTCTAATCCAACTCCTGTAGATTCAGCACACAAGTCGACCACTAAATCGACCAATGTTCATGTGCCTACACCGAAATTTTTTATGCCGGTGTTTTTAACGATCATCGTTTCTACCCTTATTTATATTGGTTTCCAATTGTCTGCGGACTTATCCCATGTACCTGCGTTAAGCATGTACTCGGTGATTTTATTGGCAACCGCTTTATTCATTGCTTTAGGCTTTGAATTTGTGAATGGTTTCCATGACACAGCCAACGCTGTAGCAACAGTTATTTATACCAATGCCTTATCTGCACCTGTGGCAGTAATGTGGGCAGGTTTCTGTAACTTCCTTGGGGTTATGGTGGCCAGTGGGGCAGTTGCCTACGGTATTATTGCTTTACTTCCAGTCGAGCTGATTATGAATGTCGGTTCGGGTGCAGGTTTTGCCATGGTGTTCGCCATGTTGATTGCTGCAATTGTTTGGAACTTGGGTACGTGGTTCTTTGGTATTCCTGCGTCAAGTTCACACACTTTAATTGGTTCGATTTTAGGTGTGGGTATTATGAACTACTTGCTCAATTCAGGAGCGGGTGCCAGTGGCGTAGACATGGAACAAGTGATGAAAGTCGGTAAGGCTTTATTGTTCTCGCCATTAATTGGTTTTGCCTTTGCTGCGATTTTGTTCTTCTTGGTGAAAAAAATCTTCAAGAAACAAATGGAATTGTTCCAGCCGCCTGAAGGCAATAAACCACCACCACCACTAATTCGTGCCATTCTTATTTTTACCTGTACAGGGGTAAGTTTTGCGCATGGTTCAAACGATGGTCAAAAGGGCATGGGTTTAATCATGTTGATTTTGATCGGGATTGTACCTTTGGCTTACTCGTTGAATAAAGAGTTAGACCAAAACCACATTCAATCGTTCCAACAGCTTTCAACTCAAACGGCCGATGTGATTTATACACAGCATGCAGATATGCCAGATGAGAAAGCACGTCAGATTATCACCAGTTATATTCAGACCAAAGAAATCACGCCTGAAGTGGTGCCTGCTTTGGCAAGCTTAACTGATCACTTGGGTGAGCGTGTTGGTCAGTACGGTAACTTAAAAGATGTGCCTGAAGCTGAAGTGGCAGAAATGCGTAATGACATGTATTTAAGTACCACTTCGTTCAAACGTTTAGACAAAGCCAATGCTTTGCCTGAAATGACTGATGAACAAAAGAAAGTGGTTAAAAGCTATCGCAGTCACTTAGATTCATTCTTACAGTACATTCCAACGTGGGTTAAAGTTGCAGTTGCTTTGGCACTGGGTCTAGGTACGATGGTTGGTTGGAAACGTATTGTGGTCACTGTGGGTGAGCGTATTGGTAAGCAACACATGACTTATGGTCAGGGGATGTCTGCCGAGCTTGTTGCAATGTCTACCATTGCTGCTGCAGATGGTTTGGGTATGCCAGTTTCGACAACACACGTATTGAACAGTGCGGTTGCAGGTACAATGGTTGCCAATAAATCAGGTCTGAATTTCCAAATGGTTCGCACCATTCTTTCTGCATGGATTTTCACGCTACCTGCAACGATTTGCTTATCGGGTAGCTTGTTCTGGTTATTCCTAAAAGTGTTTAACTAATATCAAACATTTGAGTGTTAAAAAAGCGCTGTAACGATACAGCGCTTTTTTTGTGCTTACAGATCAATTAAATGAAATATCTACAAGCAAGTTTTTAAAGTGAGGTCTCTGCTTTACTTTTTAAACTTAGCGATGACTTTGTCTAGCGGTAATTTATCTGCAGCAAAACCATATAGCGCAGCAAAAGGCAGTGCAGTGCGGGCTAAATATGCCACACGCCATAATCCACCGTGGTTAGCACCTTCCATCATCAATTGAAGAGGATGCTCAAGTTGCACAGCAGGGTTAGCCGCTGAATCCGGATTACGCAAGTCATGAATCCATAAGGCTGCCATAATGGCATTGGTGGTTTCAGGGCTAAACGCTTCTACATCAAACAAACTAGCACCGCTAAATGCAGCTTTCAGTAATGGATTTTTGGTGACTGAATGTGTGGTGGTTGAAGGTGCAATATTGATGCTGACACGCTGACCGTTATGACGGGATAAGATTGCGCGCCATTGTTGGATGCGTTTAGCTAAGGCATAGTTTGGGCCTTGTTCAACCACCAAACAGTCTGCAATGCCATAATGCTGCCCGTTGTCTGAAGCAATTAAATTGTGCAGATTTTTTTGGAAGAAATGACTGCGTGATATAGTGGAAATACTTTTGGTCAGTAATTTTTGCCCTTGAGAGCGTTGCTTAAACTTCTCTGCCGATGCGCTAACCACTTCTTCAGGCACAGCATAGACATCGGTTGGGGTGCACATAAACATCAGGCTGGTATCAGGCTTTTGTGCACTGACGTATTGCATTATAGCATCCATTGCCATGGCAACACGCACGTGTTTTTCACCATCTAAATAAGCAATCGCAGCAAGATCGAGTGTTTCAGATTTTTGCGCTAACCAATGCGCAATTTCTGGAGTTTGGGTTAGTAAGTTTGCCCCCAGTTTTTCCTGTAAAATATTCAACGGACTATCTGTTGGCAATGGCTCGGAACTAGGTGCATACAAGGTGGCATTACCTTGCTGAACCGTGGTTAAAATTTTGTTCCATACACGGCTATTGGGTAAATCGACCGCAATGATATTGGCTTTCCATTTGGCTAACCATGTCAGTGGGCCAGCTTCAGAAGCTGCACCAAATAGCACCGTATTACGGTCTGACAAATCAAACCATTCGGGATGCGCCACAGCTGCATTTAACGCAGCAGCATGACTTGGTTCAATAATCCCTGCAGCCAACCACGCTGCAATTTGATCCAACAAGGCTTGACCTTGTAATTTCTGCCCATGATAAGGCACATACCATTCAGGCTCAGCCTGACTAGTCCCTTGTAATTTAAAGGTATGCAAATTTTCAGTAGGCAGTTGCATGGCATCTTTCAGCACATGTTTTTGGCCATGACGATAAAACTCAAAACTTTGATGTGCTTTTCTTAAACCATCTTCTGCAATTTGAATAGGGTTGTGCTGGCTACGAATACCATGCTCGACCAAAGCTTTAAAATATTGCGGGTAGTGTTTACGCCAGTTTTTTTCAGCCAAAGCTTTGTTTGAACTTTCATGATCTACCGTGGCTAATGCTTCGGCAATAATTTGCTTACCAGTGCCTGATGTACTGGGTTTGTGATTTTCAGGATGAATTGGGAACTGTAGGCCATCGTAAGAAGTGGACATGCAAAAACTCGCAAACTAAATTGAAATTAATATACAGATGTATACATTATCTATGCCAAATTGCGAGTTTGGGTGGCATAAACTACCAAAATTGTATGAATTCTAAAGTAAAATTTGCATAAAAAACCTTCGTGGAAACGAAGGTTTTTAGCGAAGAACTTTTGGAAAAGTAGTAGTTTTTGAAGAAATGGCAGATTGCTTCAGCAAATTAACAGCGTCCTTTTTTAGCCTGACCAGGTGGGCAGAAGTCACCATTTGTATGTGGATGGCGGTGCGGAGAATAGCCTTTCGGATAAACGCTCCGATCTGGATCGACCACAATACTCCCTTCAGGGGTATGTACCGCACAGGCGCCTAAACTTAAACTGAGTAATATACTGCTCAGAAGTGCAATTTTTTTCATGCCACACTCCTTTTTTGTTTTATGTGTATTCAGTATAGGCTGAGGCTGGGTTACAGCGTGTTATTGCTTATCAGTATTATTGTGCAAAGAATGATCGGTTTATTTTGCGTAAAAAGCGACTCAATGCATATACATAGAGCCGCTGTATGCTGCGATGTGAGGTGACTAGAAAGGCAATTGAGCCAATTTATTCAAGAAATGTGGCAAGATGCGAGGCTCAATTAAAATAGTGACAACCACACCATAAGCTGCGCCCCATAAATGCGCACTGTGGTTAATATTAGAATTGCCTCGTTTACCTGACCAAATGCTATATGCCACGTACAGCACTGCAAAAATAATAGCCGGAACTGGAATGAAGAACACAAAAATCAACTTCCATGGCTCAAATAAAATATAGGCAAATAGCACTGCAGATACCGCACCCGAAGCGCCTAAACTGGCCCAGCGATGGTCATTTTTGTGTTTTAAATAGCTTGGAATAATTGCAGCAATTAAGCCGCCTAAATAGAACAGCACAAAGCCTAGATCATACAAATATTGACGATAAAAGCTTTCAATAATGCTCCCGAAGAAAAACAGCGTGATCATATTGAACAGCAAATGCGTACCATCGGCATGCACAAAGCCATGCGTGATAAAGCGGTCATATTGCCCACGTTGCATGGCAGGTGGCCAAAAGATCAGTCGGTTCATCAATTCTTGTTTGGAAAATGCCAGCAATGAGACAATGACCGTAATGATGATCAGAGTTACGGTATGATTAATGGGTAAATCGAGCATAAACGCCTATTCTTTTAATTGAATTCTGCTGTAATAATGCATCAAAACCAAGTTTGAGTCGAACTTTGTGAATAAATCCGACAATTTTGGTTGATTTTTTTTTATTACCCCGCATCTTCAGTTAAAATAGCCACTTCAGCTTGAGGAAATTATTGTTATGTCGACTGAGAACAGCAGCACAGCAGTTGTAGATGAAATTCCAAACTTATTGATTACGCCAACTGCTCAAGAGTATTTGAAGGATTTATTGGCAAAGCAAAACACACCGGGTATTGGTGTACGTGTTTTTGTGGAAAATCCTGGTACACCGCGTGCTGAATGTTGCATGGCTTATAGTGCACCTGATGAAGTTGTACCAACAGATTACAAACAGGAATACCCAGACTTTCCTGCATTTATTGACACACCGTCTATTCCATATTTATTGGATGCTGTGATTGATTACAACAAAGACCGTTTTGGCGGTCAGTTGACGTTTCGTGCACCGAATTCAAAAGTGCCACGTGTTGGCCCAGATGCTTCGGTAGAAGAACGTATTACTTATGTTTTACAGTCTGAAATTAATCCGGGCTTAGCAGGGCATGGCGGTAATTGTGCTTTGGTAGAAGTTGTGGAAGATGGAGAACATGGTTTAACAGCAGTGTTGAAATTTGGTGGCGGTTGCCAAGGCTGTTCAGCAATTGATGTGACTTTAAAGCAAGGTGTTGAAACTACTTTGAAGCAGCATGTACCAGAATTAATGCGAGTTGTGGATCAAACCGACCATAGCCAGTCTGACGGTGCTTACTTTAAATAAGTTGCTGATTTGAAAATAAAATAACCTCCTAAAACAGGAGGTTATTTTTTTATCTGAAATTAGAATTTAATTTGGTTGATCGGTTGGAAGGTTTAAAATTTGTTGTGCTTTTTCAGAATAATAAAACTTTTCTAAATAGTGACGTGCACGTTGTCTTAAATATTGCTCTGCAATCATTTTTTGAATAATTGGATACAGTAGGTTTTGCAATTGCTGCTGCACCAAAGCTTCATCAATATTCAAATCACGTAATAACAAGTCAAAAGGGCGAGCCTGATTGCGGACATACCATGCATAAACGCCGTCATGTACTTGTTGTTTTAAGTAATCACTTTGACGCAAATGATCCCAGATTTCATGCCCAAGATTCACGGTTTGGGGGAGGTCTTGAATCTCGATATAATTTTTTAAGGTCGAAAGTGGTAAATCTTTAATTTTATGCCATAAATTTGCCTGAAAATGATACAGCTTTTCATCATCAAAATGCTGATTAAGCACTGACTCACTCATTTGTGTCAGTTTTTGCACATTTTTTTGCAAATAATGCTGAATAGCATGATCCAAATTGGTATCGGTCACACTTTCTAAAACAGATTTACCCATTTTCATAAAGCGCGAAACACCAGGAACATTTTTGGCAATTACAGAGTTATCCAAATAGTCCTGAATTGAGTGCTGAATGAGTTGGGTAATCATGGCGGCAAAGGCAGGATTATTTACCACAGTTTTAATTAGGCGTTGGCGATGCCCACTTTTACTGGCAACGTATTGGGCAATTTTATCTATGGTCAAAACTGGGATGACATCGGAAATTTTGCTGTTGTCATTCGCAGGGTGTACCAAGGCAAAGCGGATATGCTCTGCAATTTGTTCAATTAAAAATGAGCTAGCTGGGGTATTTAAAATTTGTTGTTGAATAAGTGCGTAAATTGCTTCCGAGCGCCATAAGTCCTGTAATGTTTGTTTGCGGAACCATTGGTAAAATTGCACAAATTCCATTTGCACAGTTTCGGCTTGAGCAAATTCCTGATCCAAAAAATCTAGGTGAGCATCAATCAGTTGCTCAATCATCGAATGTTTTTGCATGATGGTTGATATAATAATTAATTTAAAGGAATCAGTTTATCAGCAAGTGGGTTTTTTAGGTTCTGTGTTTTAGACAGAAACGGCAAATAATATTGTGCTACTTGTTTTTCTGCTTCCAGTAAAGGCATGTGCCCGACATTATTCAAAATAACAGGTGTTTCCGCACGTTTTAATAATGATTGTAATTCTTTGGCCACTTCAACATTAATGATGCGATCTTGCTTACCCCACAAAATTAGGGTGGGTGCTTCGATAGATGCCGTTAAACGGGCAAAAGAGTCGGGGGTATAAATGCGGTTGAGTTTGACAATTTGCTCAATTGCTTTACGGGTTTGCGCTGAGCGAGAAATCAACACTTCTTCTTGTGCATGCTGAATTTGTGATGACATTGCAGGCGGGTTTTGCATGACTTGTCTGGCAACATCAGCTAAGTCCCCATGCTTGCTCACAATTAAATCATTTAAAGATAAAGGATTTTTGGCATAAGGCGTATTGGCATGTTTATAAATGCCTGCACTGTTGAGTAAAAATAGGCTTTGCGTGTCAAAAGGGTATTGTGCTGCGTAGACTGTTGCAATGGAGCCACCTAAAGAATGACCCGCAACGTGTAAGTTTTCTTCACAATCAATCGCTTCAATAAACTGACGTAATTGCGAGGTGACGTTGGGTACAGAATTGTCAAAATGTGATGGGGTTTTGGTGTCACCGCTATTGGGTAAATCTGGAATAATCACATGATAATCTGGGGTTAAAAATTGTGCCACACGGTTCCAATTGTCACGTGTGCCAGCTAAACCATGAATCAGTAAAATGGTCGGTTTGCTGCGTGAACCGCCCTCGTTATAGCTCCAGACCACATCGCCCACGCGAATATTTTTAGCGGTGAGCCCAGCTTGTTTACGCTGTTGCTGAAAGTGTTGCTGTAGCAATTGTAATTCGGTGCTGTTGGCACTGATTGAATTGTTGGTATTTACAGGAATGTTTTTATTTTGATTGGCACTTTGAGCGAAGCAGGACGCGCTTAGACCCAAAGTGAGCAAAGCCACTTGTAGATAGCGTGATCGTAAAAACTGCAACATGAAAAGTCTTCCCCTGACGAACCCAAACAGGCTCCAATGATTAAGGCATTAGATCTTAGGTCTAATTGCGAAAGATTATTGCTTTTATTGTAGATATTTCACCTAGAAAGTCACCCCTTACTTTTTTGATGGTATGGAAACAAATGGTAGAAAATGTGATACATCTCAAGAAAAATGGAAAAAATTTATAACAAAAATCATGAAATAAAAAAGCATAAGCTAATTTTTTGGCAAGTGACATTCACCCAGTCTGGCTTTAGAATATTGCAACTTCAAAGATCGGTGGTAAATCAAGAATGCTAACAGCTCAAGAAGCTTTAGAACGTCTTAAACAAGGAAACCAACGTTTTGTTTCTGGTGACACCAAACATCCTAAACAATTGTCGCACCAACAGCGTGCAGAAATGGCAGAAGACCAAAATCCATTCGCGATTGTTTTAGGTTGTTCAGACTCACGTGTACCAGCAGAAATGGTATTTGACCAAGGACTGGGTGATCTTTTTGTAATTCGTGTTGCGGGTAACGTGGTTGCGCCATCACAAGTGGGTAGCGTTGAGTTCGCAGCAGAGCGCTATGACTGTGCGGTTGTCGTGGTTTTAGGACACAGTCATTGTGGTGCGATTCAAGCCACAATTGATACTTTAATGTGCCCAGATTGTCCACCATCGGCAAATTTAATGTCGATTGTAAACCGTGTTCGTCCTTCAGTTGAAACCTTAATGCAGACTGAACTGAAAAATGACTTAGCAAAATTATCTAAGCATGCTGTACGTTCTAATGTGTTCGCATCGGTGAATCAATTACGTCATGGTTCAGCAGTTTTAGAAAATTTGATTGAACAAGGTCAGCTCAAAGTAGTGGGTGCAGAATATTCACTCGAAACAGGTGAAGTGGTCTTTTTTGATTTTTAATTAAAGCATCACAGCAAACAGATTGTTCTCAAAGGCGCTTACAAAGCGCCTTTGATATATGGATAAGCATTTTTGAGTAATATTGGCTGAGCTTTGGCATTAGGATGAATTAAGTCTTTTTGCATCAACAGTTTATTTCCTGCAACACCCTCTAAGAAAAACGGCAGTAGTTTGATTTTATACTGCTGACTGACCACTTTATAGTTGTTTTCAAAAGCCTTGCCATAGGCTGTGCCATAGTTTGGTGGCATCTTCATGCCAAAAATCACCACTTTTGCCTTAGCTTTTTGGCTGTGCTGAATCAGACTGGCTAAATTTTTTTGAATCATTTGTGGTGGCTGTCCACGCAAGCCATCATTACCGCCTAACTCAATCACCACAACGTCTGGACGATGGGTCTGCAGCAATTTAGGCAGGCGAGCCAAAGCGCCACTGGTGGTTTCGCCACTGACACTTGCATTGACCACTTTATGCTGTTTCGGATACTGTTGGTCTAAACGTTTTTGCAATAAGTGAACCCAACCTTGTTGTGGTTGTATGCCGTAACCTGCACTTAAACTGTCGCCCACAATCATAATGGTTTTTGCAGACAGCGTGAGCGGACTTAAGCATAGCCCAAGTAGTAGCACACGAGAAAGAACACGACTGTTTAGATTGCGATTTTGCATAATGGGAAACGTATGACTCAAAATACCGAAGAATCTAATATCATGCCACAAACCATCATTTCTGCCCAAAATTTGACACAAAAGATACAACTTGCACAAAAACAATTGACCATTTTTGAGAATTTAAACCTTGATATTCAGGCAGGCGAACAAGTGGCCATTACAGGTCGTTCAGGTTCAGGAAAATCAACCTTATTGGGTATTTTGGCAACATTAGATCAGGCCAGCAGTGGAAAATTGGTGGTGTGTGGCGAGTCGATTGCTGAGTTAAATGAAGAACAACGTGCACTTGTGCGTTTAAAGCATATTGGTTTTGTGTTCCAGTCATTTCAGTTATTGCCGCATTTGACAGCATTGGAAAATGTGATGTTGCCGCTACGTTTGCAGGAAAAATTTAAATATGCAGAAGCCGAACAAAAAGCCCTCAACTTGCTTAAACGTGTGGGTTTAGAACGACAGGCACAGCAAACACCGAAAGTACTCTCGGGTGGAGAGCAGCAACGTGTTGCCATTGCGCGTGCTTTAATTCGTGAACCCAAAATCATTTTTGCTGATGAACCAACTGGCAACCTTGATGGTGAAACTGCAACTGAAATTGAACAATTGTTATTTGAGTTGAACCGTGAATTGGGCACCACTTTGGTTTTGGTGACGCATGACCCTAAACTTGCTGCACAATGTCAGCGTCACTATGCCTTGATAGATGGTCAATTAATTGACCAGTCGGGAGGATGAAATGAATGCGCTGTTTCATCCTTTACTCAAGCAAAGCTTTAAAAGCAGCGGTGTGTATTTACTGATTATTGCACTGACTTTAGCTATTAGTGCGACGACTGCTTTAAAATTTAGTAATGAACAAATTCAAAATGCGGTGGCTTTACAGGCTGCTGAAATGTTGGCGGGTGATTTAGTCCTGAGTGACAATGAACCGATTGCACAAGACTGGCAAGATCAGGCCACAGCACAACGCTTACAACAATCGCATGTAACTGTTTTTAGTTCGATGGCACATACCCAAGACCAATTTGTGATGGTGAATGTAAAAGCCATTGATTCGAGCTTTCCGTTACGTGGTGAGTTAAGGGTGAGTCCTGCATCGGGCAAAATTCAGTCGGGTGAAATTTGGCTAAGTCAGCGCGCTATGGATTTGCTACAGGTCAAATTGGGTGAAACTGTAAATATTGCCGATGCTAGTTTTATCATCACTGCAAAAATTGAACATGACTCCAATCAGGAATTGGGCTTTTCAGGTTTTTCACCTACAGTAATTATTACACAGGCAGATGTGGCACGTACCAATGCAATACAAGTGGGTAGTCGTATTGATTACCGTTTGTTATTGGCAGGTGCAGCCCAAGATACCCAGCGGTTTGAACAGTATTTTAAAGCACATTCAGAACAAGCAGATCAGAACGAGCAGATTGAAAATACTGCTCAAAATATGGAAGAACCGAGCAGCTTAAGATTGCGTAATGCCAGTGAAGGCAACACCCGTTTAATGCGTCCAATTGCCAATTTAGATACCTTTTTGCAATTGGCCAATATCCTCACTATTTTACTGTGCGGCATTGCAATTGGTTTGACTAGTCAGCGCTATGTGCAACAAAATCAGGATCATATAGCCTTGTTACGTTGTATTGGTGCGAGTAAAAAGCAAATTTTAACAGCATATCTAGCTTTGCTTGGTTTGGTCTTACTTATTGCAATAGGTATTGGTAGCGGCTTGGGCATCGCTTTGGGTTATACTTTGCTGCAATTGATGTTGCAACTGATTCCACATTTACAGATTCAATTTTCTGCTTTGGCGATGTTGCTAGGACCATTGCCGATTGCCATGCTAACCAGTGCCGTCGTGCTGTTTGGTTTTGTTTTACCAAATTTACTGCAATTACTGAATACTGCACCAATACGGGTGATTCGTCAGCAAGACAAAAATATGCGTGCATGGTGGTGGATGCTGCTTACAGGCACACTCAGCCTGATTGTATTCTGTGTGGTGCTGACCGAGAGTTTATTGCTGAGCGCATGGGTGATTGGGGCAATTATTGGTTTGTGTATCCTGTTATATGCAGTGGTATGGGGAGTGTTAAAACTGCTGCGTAGTAGTAAGGGCAAAATAGCGGCTTATATTCGTGCACCTGCGACAACAGCATTTCAAATTACTGCATTGGCATTAGGACTCAGCTTGATTACGGTACTAGCGGTGTTACGTACCGATTTGCTCGATCGCTGGCAGCAACAGTTACCTGAAGGCACCCCAAATCAGTTTGTTTACGGTTTACCGCCTTTTGATATGCCTGAGCTAAAACAACAATTAGAGCAGCATCAATGGCACAGTACACCATTGTATCCAAATGTGCGTGGGCGTTTGGTCGCCAAAAATGATCAACCTTTTGCCGAAGCATTAATTCAACAGAGCAATACCTTAAGACGTGAACTGAACTTGACCCAATCAGACAGCTATCCTGCCGACAATATCATTGTAGACGGGCAGGCAGATTTCAGTGCTGTCGGACAGGTGTCGGTCGAGGCCAATACTGCAGCAGAACTTGGCATCCAAATTGGTGATCAGCTCAGTTTTAATTTGCCTGAAGGTATCCTACAAGCCAAAGTCATTAATCTGCGCACGGTGGAATGGGAAAGTTTTAGCCCTAACTTTTTCTTTATTTTTTCACCACATAGCATGGATGAAAATGCAGGTAGTTATTTGGGCAGCTTTTATGTGCCCGAGGCCGATAAGCCTAAACTGATTCAATTGATTCAGCAGTTTGCCAATACAGTTTTTATTGATGTCAGTTTAATTTTGGATGAAATCAAACGTATTGTGAATGTGTTGGTACAGATCATCACGATTTTAGCAATTTTGGTGAGTGTGTCCGGGCTGTTGGTTCTGGTGGCTTGCTTAAATTTACTGATGGATGAACGCAAACGCGAAGTTGCTTTGCTACGTTCTTTTGGTAGTTCTAAACAAAAACTGAAACGTATGCTGAGTTTGGAAATTGGCTTTATGGGCTTTATTGCGGGAATTGTAGCGTGTTTATTTGCCGAAGTGATTAGTGCCGTTGCCAGTTACCGTATGGATTTAATGCTACAACCACACTGGGAAATCTGGCTAATTTTACCTGTATTTATGACTGTGCTTTGTGCTGTGATTGGACGCTATCGTTTAAGTTATTTATGTGATATTCCACCACTGCAAAGTTTGAGGGAGATGAATCAGTCCTGATTCATCTCTTATTTGCCATTTCAGATTGCAATGTCGCTTATGTTGAACCTAAGCTGCGCTGCATCATGCTAAGCAACTCTTGCCAAAGTGGTTGAAGCGGGTCAATCAATTGTTGGCAATACCAATAAAAGACAGCACAAGCCACGAAGGCAATCAACATGCCAAATACTGTAAAGAATGTATTCTGTTGAGTACGTTGCCCCATGTGCCAAAGCAATGCCATTGCTGCGCCCATGAGCATGCCACCAATATGGGCAGCATTATTAATGCCGCTAATCATAAAGCCCATGCCTAAGTTCAGTGCCATCACGATGACCAAAGTTTTACGATCTAGCAAAAACTTTTGCCGTGGTAATTTTGGCAGTAAAGCGAATATAGTGAGTGCTGCTCCAAGCCCCATGACTGCACCAGAAGCACCTGCACCTACGCTAGGTAAAAGTTTAGGATTGGCAACACCTTGTTCAAGCAGGGTGTAACTGTCTTGAATACTGACATAGCCACTGAGCAGACTACCCATCAGCCCTGCGCAGAGATATAAAACTACGAAATAGGCACGCCCAAATAACTGTTCGCTGACGCTGCCAAAAATATACAACGCCCACATGTTTAACATTAAATGTACTAAACCAAAATGAAAAAACATACTGCTGAACAGGCGAATGGGTTCCGCCAAAAAGGTTAAAGGTGCATAATCAGCACCCCAGCGTATTGCATCTTGCGGGCTTGGATTGCTAATGTTCATACCGTTGAACACTTGCCATGCAAACAAAGCCACATTGACTGCAATCAGCAGTGCGGTAAACCACCACAAATGAATTTCAGGTTTATGCCGTACAGCAATCGGGGGATGTTGGGACATAGGCTTAAATAGGCTGTCAATAATTCTAAGCTTAACACGAAAAAATCACGCTTCAGGAGCAATGCACTGACATGAAAGCTTTTTTGATACGAACTTTGTTAATTCTTGTCAGCGTGGTGCTTTTGGTTCAATTATGGATTTTTACCAGCTTGGCATGGTGGCGTACACAGCCAGTGCAATCGACCATGATGATGCGCTTGGATTATTGGGCTGAACCAAGTAAACCGATCAAACACGAATGGCGTGACTATGACCAGCTCAGTGATAATTTAAAACGTGCTGTGGTGACTGCAGAAGATGGTAAGTTTATGCAGCATCATGGCTTTGACTGGGAAGGTATTCAGACTGCATTAGAGCGCAACAAAGACGAAGGTAAAGTTGTTGCGGGTGGATCGACTATTTCGCAGCAGTTGTCTAAAAATTTATTTTTATACAACAAGCGCTCTTTTTTGCGTAAAGGGCAAGAAGTGGTAGCCACTTGGATGATGGAACGTATGTGGTCAAAGCAGCGAATTTTGGAAGTTTATTTAAATTCGGTAGAATTTGGCGATAATATTTATGGTGCTGAAGCTGCGGCACAGCATTATTTTGGAAAAAGTGCCAAAAGTTTAAGTCGTGATCAGGCAATTTTCTTGGCGGCTATTTTAACCAATCCTAAATATTTTCAGGAACACCGAAATGCAGGTGCGCTAAAAGCCCGCAAACGTATGGTACAACGCTATATGCGCTATGCGGAAATTCCTTAAACAGCTCACCATTCAAATATAAATTGTGAAAATATCTATAAAGCCTAATTTTTTAGGCTTTTTTTATGAAAATGTCACAAAATTGAAGCATACTTGTAGCAATGCCAAACATTTTATAAAAGCATAGGTGGGTATGAATACGGCAACTGGCGCGACTCCTGCGCAAACAGAATATACATATAATGATCGCTACATTAACCGCGAACTTTCTATTTTAGACTTCCATTTGCGTGTGCTTGAGCAAGCTGTAGATCCATTGCATCCATTATTGGAGCGCATGAACTTCCTGTTGATTTTTTCGCGCAACCTAGATGAATTCTTTGAAATTCGTGTAGCTGGGGTCATGGAACAATTGGATTTGGGCAATGAAAGCCGTAGTCCAGATGGTTTAACACCAAAGCAGGTGTTAGATCAAATTTCTAAAACCGCACATGCTGCCATTGAGCACCAGTACCGTATTTTAAATCAGGAAATTTTGCCAAAATTACGTGAAGAAGATATTTGTTTCTTGCGTCGTGGTGAGTTAACCCCAGCACAATCGGCTTGGGTGAAAAAATATTTCCAAGAACAAGTTGCGCCTGTACTGACTCCAATTAGCCTAGACCCAGCCCACCCATTCCCACGTTTGGTCAATAAAAGCCTGAACTTTATTGTGACGCTTGAAGGGAAAGATGCGTTTGGTCGTCAAATTGATTTAGCGGTTGTGCCTGCGCCACGTTCATTACCACGTGTTGTACGCTTGCCAGATGAACTTACAGGCGGTAAAGAGCATCACGTGATGCTTTCTGCGATCATTCATGAACATGTGTCAGACTTGTTCCCGGGCATGACAGCAACAGGTTGCTATCAGTTCCGTGTGACACGTAATGCAGATTTGGCTTTAAATGAAGATGTTGAAGACTTGGCCAAAGCTTTAAAAGGTGAATTGAACTCACGTCGTTTTGGTCGTGCGGTGCGTTTGGAAGTCACACACAACTGCCCGAAACCAATTTACGAATACTTGCTGAATGAATTCGATCTTGAAGAAGAGCAACTCTATAAGGTCGATGGCCCAGTGAATTTGGCACGTTTACTGTCTAATTTTAAACGCCCACATTTACGTTATGATTCACATACACCTGCCATTCCAAAGGTGCTAAAAAAGTCTGAAAATATTTTTTCAGCAATGCAAAAACAGGACATCCTGCTACATCATCCGTTTGAATCTTTTGCACCAGTGATTAACTTGCTGCGTGAAGCCGCACGTGACCCTCAAGTACTAGCGATCAAACAAACCTTATACCGTAGTGGAGCAGACTCAGAAATTGTGCAAGTCCTTGCAGAAGCTGCACGTAATGGTAAAGAGGTTACTGCGGTGATTGAGTTACGTGCACGTTTTGATGAAGAATCTAACATTGCCGTGGCCAATGTACTCCAAGAAGCGGGTGCTGTTGTGGTATATGGCATTGTGGGCTATAAGACTCACGCCAAAATGATTTTGGTGGTGCGCCGTGAAAACAACAAATTGGTGCGTTATGTGCATTTAGGCACAGGTAACTACCATGCAGGCAATGCGCGTATCTATACAGACTATGGCTTACTGACCACAGACAAAGAGCTGTGTGAAGATGTGCATCGTATTTTCCAAGAGCTGACAGGCATGGGCAAAATGGCAAAACTGAAAAAGTTATTGCACGCACCATTTACCCTGCATGCACAATTGGTCAATTATATTGATGAAGAAATTGCCAACGCCAAAGCGGGCAAACCTGCACAGATTATTGTGAAAGTGAATGCATTGACCGAAATGCAACTGATCAATAAGTTATACGAAGCGTCTCAGGCGGGTGTGCAGATTGATTTAATTATTCGTTCAATTTGCTGTTTGCGTCCAGGTTTACCAGGGCTTTCTGAAAATATTCGTGTGCGTTCAATTGTGGGGCGCTTCCTTGAACATACCCGTGTATATTATTTCTCAAATAATGGTAATCCACGTATTTATTGCTCAAGTGCGGACTGGATGGATCGCAACCTCTTTAACCGTGTCGAAGCATGTTTCCCGATAGAAGATCCTGCATTGAAAAAGCGTATTTATGAACAAGGTTTGCTGACCTATATGCAGGATAATCAACAGGCATGGTTATTACAAGGCGATGGTACTTGGGTGCGTGCTCAACCTGCAGAAGGTGAAACGCCTCACAATGCGCAGCGCTTACTCACTGACAGTATTGTTTAATTCAAAACTTTAAATCAAAATCTGTAAAAAGAGCGATGTTGAACATCGCTCTTTTTTGATCTGAAATTATTTTTATTGGCTCTAGTAAATTGATCTACATTTCAAATATAAGTTTAAGCAAAACAGCAAGTGGCATCATCCACGTTCATGATTTTACGATAAATGCTTTTGACGTAACCATGCACTAATTGTTCTGAGGCATTTAAATTTTCTGCCACTTGTTGTGAGGGCATACCCTGACCAGAAAGCGCTAAAATATCATGCTCAGTTTTAGACAGTGCTAGGGAATGACCCAGAGAAATGATGTGCTGTTCGCATGCTAAGATTTCATTTGCAAGGGTGCGATCAAGCGGAGAGCCGCCCCGTAAGATGGTACGAATCTGCATTTGCATTTCTGCAAAACTCTGATCACAAAAGACATAGGCAGAAATACCTAAGTGAATCGCCTGTAACAATTGTTTGGGCATATTCGAGGGTAATACGGCAACCACTAATGTGTCTTTACGAAAGTGTTTTAAGTTTTGAATAAACTCAATATCTGCTTTTGACCAATCTTGCAGATTAATAAACACAATATTGGGTAAGTGATGCTGCACCATGAGAGTTGCATGCTGTAAAGAAGTACTGCTTAACAGTAATTCTTCTGGGTAGCCAAAATTCATTAAAATATCGCTTAAGTCGTTTAACTGCTCGACGGAATGATCAATCAGTAAAACAGGCACAGGCAAAATCAGATCTCTATGAATCATTGCAAGTACTCCTGTTTTGCTCAATGAAAAAATCTTGATTCTTAATTAACGCTATTTTGCAAAATATTAGGGAGTCTGAATATCCTTGAATATAGTGATTTTTAGCAAAAAAGGTAAATATAAATAATTGTTGTTGCGTATGTTTTTCTAAATATTGTAATTATGTGAGTTGTGTAACAATAATAGGATTCCTTTTAAAGATTTGCACCTAAATATGCAAAAATCAATAAAACAGCAATTTTTTATTTTATTTATATTTTTAAATCACTTAAATCCATAAAAAGGATTGGTGTTTGATAGGTATTATAACGAAGAATAAAAAAGGAGCCGTTTAGGCTCCTTGATTACAACAGCATTTTTATATTGTAGTTTGAGTGATCTTTTGTAAAATTTGTAGCAAAACGTCAAACTCACTGTGTAACGGTGTGCTTTTACGTGTTACCAAAGCTAAAGTACGGCTTGGTGCGGCTTCAATGCTTTTGATTTGTAAATCTGGATTCGATTTAATCATGGCATTATGAATTGCAATTTCAGGTAATAGGGTAAAACCTAAATTTGCAGATACCATTTCAACCAAGGTTGGTAAAGAGCTGGCTTTTAAACGGTGATCATTTTTGCGCTCACCAATTGGGCAGGCACTTAAAGTGTGGTCACGTAAGCAATGGCCTTCTTCAAGCAACATGAGGCGTGATAAATCCAGATCATCTAAAGAATTGGCCTGAGCTGATTTTTGGTCACCCTTGTGATAAACCAAGAATAAGTCTTCTTTCGAAATTTCAGCGACTTTTAAACCACGCGTATCGAATGGTAGTGCTAACACCACCATATCTAAATTGCCATGTTCCAGTTTTTCGACAATTTTCTCGCTTTGAGCTTCGTGCAAATGTAGCTGAATTTTAGGCAGTTGTTTATGCACTTCATCTAACAACTGCGCCAAAATAAACGGAGCAATGGTTGGAATTACACCGAGGTGTAAATCACCCGTGAGGGGTTCACTCATTTCACGGCTTAAACGCATTAAGTCCTGTGCATCTGCGAGCAGAACACGGGCGCGTGCTACGACTTGTTCACCCAATGGGGTTAAACGTACATTCTGTCGATCACGTTCAACTAAAACGCCGCCAAGAAGGCGCTCTAGTTCCATGATCCCGCCCGACAAAGTCGACTGAGTTACAAAAGAACGGCGAGCCGCTTCTGTGAAATGTAACGTTTCAGACAGTGTAACGAGGTATGACAGCTGTCTTAAAGATGGTAATGCAGCCATAGTGTCCTAATGATTATGATTTAAAGTGGTGAGCAAACAGTCCACTAAGATGAGGAATAAAGTGTGGGGGAATATCATGCCCCATTCCTTTAATTAACTCAAACTTAGCGCCCGGAATCGCTTTCGCAACAGCTTTACCATGCCCTGGTGGGAGCAAACGATCCTGCGAACCATGTACCACAAGGGTAGGGTGCTGAATTTGTTTGTCCAGTTGTAGCAACGAGCCTGTACATAATATTGCTAAAAACTGTTGAAGTACACCCGCTGGATAATAACTTCGTTGATATAATTTACGTGCGGTTTGCATGGCTTCGAGTTGGTTCACGTAGCCAGGTGAGCCTATCACCTTAAATAGTTTCAAACTATGATCAACAATACCATTTTCATCCTGCGATTTTGGTCTTTCTAGCAGACTGAACAGTTGTTTAGGAAAGGGTGGTGGTAAAAAAGGCTGATTGTTGCTGGTAAATAATAAGCCTAAATTATTCACTTTATCTGAATATTTTGCTGCAAGGATTTGCGCAATCATGCCGCCCATTGAAGCACCGATGACATCAGTCTTTTCAATGCCCAAGCGCTCTAAAAGTAGCGCTGCATCTTCCGCCATGTCATATAAATTATAAGGCGCGCCTTGGTTTTGTAGCCCTAAGCTAAAACGCCCCATCATTTTATAGGTATTTAGGCGTGGGCCTTTGTGGCGAATTTTAGATGACAGGCCAATATCACGGTTGTCATAGCGGATCACCCGATAACCCTGATCAATCAGAGATTTACAGAAAAAATCGGGCCAATACAACATTTGCGCACCTAGCCCCATGATCAGTAAAATTGGCGGATCTTCAGTTTTACCGCCAATTTCGACATGCAACTCAATTCCATTGCCTAAATCGACCTTGGTTTCGTGCATAAATGCCGTATAAGGCGAAGTATTAAACTGAAGTGCGCTATTCATGTTGTTGTCCTCATTCAAGGCAAAGCCGAAGCCTTGCCCTTATTATTATTTTATTCTGTTATTGGCAATAAGTCTGGCACTAATTTAGTCAAACTCAAGCGTTGTTTAGCCGCAGTTGCTCCTAAAAGTACAAAGCCACGCAGGGTGTCAGTTTGGTCATAAGCTCTAGCAATCATGCCATCATCAAACTCTTCAGTATGCCAGTTCACATCTACCCCAAGTGGTGCAGGTAAAACAGTGAGTGGTGCTGCTGGTGTTTTAACCGCAACAGGCATGGCAGGGTAGTGCACCTGTGTGGTTTCACCATTTAAGGTTTTAGCTAAGGCACGTGCCTGCTGCATAATTGGCATTACATATGGCAAAAGAATTCCATTCACTTCGGCACAGTCACCCACTGCATAGATATCAGCTTGGCTGGTTTCGAGTTGTGCATTGGTCAATACACCACGGCTGGTTTCAATGCCTGCAGTTTTTGCCAGTGCAATATTCGGTTGTAAGCCAATTGCAGACAGAACGACATCGGCAATTAAAGATTGACCGCTGGTAATCGTCACTAAATAGTCGTCATTTTTAATTTTTGAAACTTTTTCAACAGTTGTGCCAAGTACAAAGTGAATGCCTGTTTCTTCTAAATTTTGTTTAAATGCGCTGGCAACATAATCAGGTAGTAAACGCCCAAGAGGTTGGGGCGCAAGGTCAATCACCGTGACTTGATGACCTGTTTGCTGTAAGTCGTTGGCAAATTCACAGCCAATTAAGCCTGCGCCTAAAATCACGACACGTTTGTCTTGGCGTTGTTCGAGCTGTTGGCGGAATGCTGTGTAATCACTTAAGTTATTTACAACATGAATGTCATCGCTGCCATCACCTGCAATGGCTAAACGTACAGGGTTAGCGCCCACTGCTAAAATCAGTTTGGAATAAGGCTGACGGCTGCTTACACCATCTTTTTCAATTTCGAGTACATGTGCTTCTGCATCAATCGCTTTTACCCAAGTCTGCGTTGCAATGCGCATATTGAGTTGGCTTGCCATTTTCTCTGCATCGCCCAAGGCAATTTGTGCAGGTGCTTTATTGCCTGCCAAAGCATTAGACAAGGTTGGTTTCGCATAGTTGGTGGCATCGTCTGCGCAGATCATGAGTAATTCATGTTCTGTATTGAGTTTACGGAATTCGCGAGCAACAGTATAACCTGCCATGCCTGAACCAATAATAACGATAGGATGCATAGGGTGTACTCCAAATTAGGGCATAGAAATAGGCGTTAAAAAAAGACCATGCGGCATGGTCTTTTAATGGTCTTAAACTTCAATCATTTCAAAGTCAGCTTTTGAAACGCCGCAGTCTGGGCAAGTCCAGTCATCAGGGATATCTTCCCACAATGTACCTGCCACAATACCGTCTTGAGGCCAGCCTTCTGCTTCGTCATAAATCCATCCACAAACGATGCATTGATATTTTTTCATTCAATTCTCCATAAACCGATCTTTAAATTTCTAGATCAGCAAAAACTTATCTACGACCAGATACATGATATGACTTTTAGTATATCTATTTGATTAAATTTTTACGCAGTTATACGGCTAAAGTAAAGTAAATAAGCGATTTTAATGTGCTGCACAGCAGATTGAATAGCAGCTGAGGACAAAACTCGACTGAAAAAGCCTGACTTACCTTATTTTCTACAATGAATCAGGGGGGTATCGTGGAAAATTCATCTTATTCGGATTTTTGTGGCTATTTAAGACCTTGGTCGTACAGAATATTAAGCGTAATTTTGATATTTTATAATAGAATTTCTATATGTTTAAATCTTTAAAACAATATATATCTAATTAAATCAATAATTTGTTTCTTTGTTTGGTGCTGTGAGTGCTTGTCTTGCCGATTTGATCACTAGCCTTAATTGAAAATAAACGTTAAAATTCAACCATTCTTTAGTCACATTTCTGATCTTCCATGAGCAATTTGTCTACTTTTTTGTGGTCGCATATTCGTACTGTTCCTCATTTCCCAAAACCAGGCATTGATTTTTATGATTTAACGCCGTTGTTTATGAATAATTTGGATTCATTAACAGATGCGTTAATTGCCAGTATTCCTGCAGAACAATTGGCCGAAGTTGAAAGCTTTATTGCAGTTGAAGCACGTGGTTTTGTGTTGGCAAGTTTGTTGGCACAACGTACAGGTAAAGGTTTAGTACTTGTACGTAAAGCGGGTAAATTGCCGCCTCCAGTGGTAGGTGTAGGTTATAGCTTAGAATACGGTTTAGACCGTTTAGAAATGGCTGCCGATGTAAAATCACAAAAAGTGATTATTGTAGATGACGTACTGGCGACTGGTGGTACTTTAAAAGCAGTAAAACAATTGGCAGAAAAATGTAAGCATCAAGTATTGGGTGCAAGCATTTTCCTAGATTTACCAGATTTGCATAAAGATTTAGGTTTAGAGATTTGGTCTGTGTTAGACAACAAATCTAAACCTGAGCAAGCGGTGGCGTAATAGAAATAAGCATCGCTGCATTTTTTAAGTCATACCGTACTTAAAATGACAGAAAAAAGCCTGATCACTTTATTGGATCAGGCTTTTTTATGGAATCAATGAATAAAAAAGTTATAGCAAAACTATTTGCCCAAATAAGCTTGCTCAATTTGCTGAATACAAGGGTTGATATTTTCTGGATGCAATAAACGATGATGCCCTGACTCGAAGGTAGAGGTCTGCATATAGTTTTCTAAAAATTCTTGTGCTGCGTGCATATCCAGAATTTCATCGCCCAATTCCAAATAAGCCACTTGCGGAATATCGTGTTGTAAATCTGCATCGGAAATTGCAGGGTAATCATCACGAAAGCTTGGCGCTAAACTTGGATTAGCCACCACGCAAGGGATGTGATGGAACAAGGACATTTTGAGTGCCCAGTAGCCCCCTAAACTATGCCCAACCAGAATTTCAGGTTTAATTTTTTGGATGATGTTGTGGTAAAAATCTGCCACTGTTTGATAATTCAGGTTGCGATAATCGACGTTGATGCAAAATTTTTGTTCTGCATCAATGGCATGGAATTTAGTCGATTCCCGAGAGGAATCTAACCCATGTAAAAACAAGACTTTTAAAGCACATGTATTCATTGCCAGATTCACATAGTCGATTATTTTCATAGAACAGATTTCGTAGTACAGATCGTGATTTTTAACTCGGTTTGGCTGAAACTAAAAATAGCGACCAAAAACGATCTTTTTCATCTATTTTCTGATCAATATTGTAGTGCGCTCGGGCAAAGAAAGAAGTTAGCTTTTGGTCTAAGTCAACAAAAAGCTATAAAAGCAAGGGGCAATTAAAAAAATATATAGACCGAGTTAGAGAAGGCATACGAAATCGTGTCTAAATCTGCTATTCTATTGAACTTCTTTTTTTAGTAATTATTCGAGGCAGAGATGACGCAACATAACGCTCAATCGACTTCTGAACCCATTATTTCCGAAAACGATTTAATTGCGCAGCGTCATGCCAAGTTAAAGCAAATTCAAGAACAAGCGCAGGCGAAGGGTACTAGTCCTTGGCCAAATACATTCAAGCGCGAACATTATGCAGAAGACTTACAGGCCCAATTTGCAGAAATTTCTAAAGAAGAAATTGAAGCAGGTGAAAAAGTTTATGTGTCTGTAGCGGGTCGTGTGATGCTGAACCGTGGTTCATTCATCGTGATTCAGGACATGACTGGACGTATTCAGTTGTATGTGGCACGTAAAGAACTCAGTGCTGAAACCTTAGAGACTATTAAAAGTTTAGACCTTGGCGATATTATTGCAGTCAAAGGCTATATTGGTCGTTCAGGTAAAGGTGATTTATATGTTCATATCGAACATTTTGAATTGCTTACCAAATCATTACGCCCACTTCCAGACAAATACCACGGTCTAAGCGATACTGAAGCAAAATACCGTAAGCGTTATTTAGACTTGATCGTAAATGAAGATACACGTAAGACTTTTGAAATTCGTGCCAAAGTGGTTTCGGGTATTCGTGCATTCTTAACCGAACAGCGTTTTATGGAAGTTGAAACGCCAATGATGCATGTGATTCCAGGCGGTGCATCTGCGCGTCCATTTGAAACGCATCATAATGCTTTAGATATGCCATTATTCTTGCGTATTGCACCTGAACTATATTTAAAGCGTTTAGTGGTTGGTGGCTTTGAGCGTGTGTTTGAAATTAACCGTAACTTCCGTAATGAAGGGGTGTCTACGCGTCATAACCCTGAATTTACCATGATCGAATTCTATCAAGCTTATGCTGACTATAAAGACTTGATGGCATTGACTGAGCAAATGCTCGAAAAGTTAGCTTTGGATATTTTGGGTACTACAGATGTGCCATATGGCGAAGAAGTGTATAGCTTCAAAGGTCCATTCAAGAAAATTTCTATGTTTGATGCCATTCTTGAGCATAACCCTCAGTTTACGCCAGACAATGTCAATGACCGTGAATTCTTGGCAAAATTTGTGCAGGAAGAATTAAAAGAGCAAGTGAAACCAGGTTTTGGTTTGGGTAAACTGCAAACCATCGTGTTTGAAGAAACGGTGGAAACACAATTACGTCAGCCGACTTTCATTACTGAATATCCTGCAGAAACTTCGCCTTTGGCACGTCGTAATGATGATAATCCACACATTACCGACCGTTTTGAGTTCTTCATTGGTGGTCGTGAATTGGCAAATGGTTTTTCTGAGTTAAATGACCCGATTGACCAAGCTGAGCGTTTCCAAGCACAGGTTGCAGAAAAAGACGCTGGTGATGATGAAGCAATGCACTACGATGCAGACTTCGTTGAAGCATTGGAATACGGCTTACCACCAACAGCGGGTGAAGGGATCGGGATTGACCGTTTGGTTATGTTGTTTGCCAACGCTGCCAGTATTCGTGATGTGATTTTATTCCCGCACATGCGTCATAAAAACTAAGTCTTAGAGTGTTCTTGTCCAGATAAAAAATAACCTGCTGAAAAGCAGGTTATTTTTTGATTACAACTTAATAATTAAGCGCTTGCCACCAATTTTTTAATCGTAGGGCGTTGACGTTGGCTTGCAAGCCATAAATCATGCTGCATTTGTAAATTCAGCCAAAACTCTGGTGAGGTTTCTAAAGCTTCACTTAAACGAAGGGCCATATCTGCAGAAATTCCAGTATGACCATTCAAAATACGAGATAGGTTTGCACGCGTCACTCCAAGTGCTTGAGCCACCTCAGTCACAGAAGTTTCACCAATATATTCGCGTAACATTTCACCTGGATGAGGTGCATTAAACATCATATTCATCTTTGTACTCCTGCGCTAGAAGCTTAGTGATAATCCAAATAATCTACGATGTAGACATCACCATCTTCAAATTTAAAAATTACTCGCCAATTACCATTTACTGTTAGTGACCACTGATCTTGTAGATTCCCACTCAATTTATGTAAACGCCAATTGGGTGGGGTGCGCAAATCATTCACTGTAGATGCAGCATGTAATGCTGCAAGTATTAAACGTAATTTTGTAGAATGCGCTGCTTGAATACCTGCTGTTGAACCAGTTTGGAAAAAAGCCTGAAGACCTTTATGTTTAAAACTCTTAATCAAGCCTTAGTATCCAAGTGTATTATGTATATGCACAGTATACATTAATTCCGAGTTTAATCAACCAACCTGTTCAGGGCGGTCTTGGTGTACTGTGAGTGATGTGCAGAATTTTAAAGTGAAGAGGCTTATAATAGTGCCGTCTGAATCCGTACTTTCATGTCTAAAGCTTGTTGCAAAATATGCGCTTTCATCCAAGCCACTTGTTCGCCCATGGGGTTGATTTTCATGGCTGTGTTTAAAAAGTCGAGTTTCTGCTGCGTAAATAATTGCGTTTCAATGGCTTGGTATAGTTCTGCTGTGGTCGCATTTAAAGGCATTTCCACCAAATAAAACCCTTTAGGGTAATTATAAAAAGCATAGATCAGGTTAAAGGCTTTTTGGTCGGCCTTTAAATTACCTGCACCAATTTCATAACTGCGATCTTGGTTACTGTGCGTGATACCCAATAAAAAGGAAAGCTTATCTGCATGGCAGCGTAAACCAAATTGTAGGCCAATTTGATCTGCGCTGAGTTCGTGTTGCACAAACACGTTGAGCATGGAACCATCATCATTCAGTGGTTCCTGAAAAATCAAAAGCTCAGGGCTGTGCTGATAGAAAAAACCAGCCAATTTTGCCTGTTCAAGTTTGGATTTAATGGGTTCAATATGCGGCATGGGAGAATCTTAAAACTAAAAATATGGCTTTACTTTAAGCATTTTTTTAGCGGGGTAGAAGCGTTAGATTAGATGAATAATCTATTAACTTATTGGAAAAAGTGAGGCTAAAAAGTATAAAATTGACTGTGTTAATTTATTTCATTGGCATTAAAATTTGTGGCCATAAAAGAATAAATTACTGATTAAATAAAACTTATACTGCTTATTGGTTTTCTTTTATATGAGCTTTTTGCATATAAATATAATAAAACAAGCAATAGTTAGCATAACTAAATCACTATAATCAAGATCAAATTTTATCTGTGTTATTTGGACACAAGTTTAAGTATATCCGGTGTGATCAATGTCAATAAATCAGGAACGACTTACTCATCTTAAACAGCTTGAAGCTGAGAGTATTCATATTATCCGTGAGGTTGCAGCTGAATTTGAAAATCCAGTCATGCTGTATTCGATTGGTAAAGATTCTGCGGTAATGCTGCATTTGGCTTTAAAAGCATTCTACCCTGCAAAACTCCCATTTCCACTGTTGCATGTCGATACAGGCTGGAAATTCAAAGACATGATCACTTTCCGTGACAACATGGCAAAACAGCACGGTTTTGATTTAATTGTCCATCAAAACCAAGAAGGGGTAGATGCCAACATCAACCCATTCGATCATGGCAGTTCTAAATATACCGACATTATGAAAACCCAAGGCTTAAAACAGGCATTGGATAAATATGGTTTCGATGCCGCTTTTGGTGGTGCGCGTCGTGATGAAGAAAAATCACGTGCCAAAGAGCGTGTTTATTCATTCCGTGATGCCAAACACCGTTGGGACCCTAAAAACCAGCGTCCTGAGCTATGGAATTTGTATAACGGTAAAGTCAACAAAGGCGAGAGCATTCGTGTGTTCCCATTGTCTAACTGGACTGAATTAGACATCTGGCAATACATTTACCTAGAAAGCATTCCTTTAGTGCCATTGTACTTGGCTTCAGAACGCCCTGTGGTTGAGCGTAGTGGTACTTTAATTATGGTTGATGATGAACGTATGCCTTTACTCGAAGGCGAAGTTCCACAAATGAAATCGGTACGTTTCCGTACTCTGGGCTGTTATCCGCTTACGGGTGCAGTCGAATCAGCAGCAAATACCTTGCCTGAAATTATTCAGGAAATGCTATTGGCAACCAGTTCAGAACGTCAGGGTCGTATGATTGACCACGATGAAGCTGGCTCGATGGAAAAGAAAAAACAGGAAGGCTACTTCTAATTCATCTCTCTTCAAGAAATCCTCCTTTCATAGCAGGAGGATTGAGCGAGATGAAAAACTGGTTTCTAAAGAATATGTGGAGCTTTGAGCAATGTCTCATCAATCGAATTTAATTAGCCAAGACATTTTGGCGTACTTAAAACAACACGAAAACAAAGATCTACTGCGCTTTTTAACTTGCGGTAACGTAGATGATGGTAAATCGACCTTGATTGGTCGTTTGTTGTATGACTCGAAATTGATTTATGAAGATCAATTGCAAGCGGTAACCCGTGACTCGAAAAAAGTTGGTACTACGGGCGATGCTCCTGACTTGGCCTTACTGGTCGATGGCTTGCAAGCCGAGCGTGAGCAGGGCATTACCATTGATGTCGCTTACCGTTATTTCTCAACTGAAAAACGTAAGTTTATTATTGCCGATACTCCAGGGCATGAGCAGTACACTCGCAATATGGCGACAGGTGCATCGACCTGTGATTTGGCGATTATTCTGATTGATGCGCGTTATGGTGTGCAAACCCAAACCCGTCGTCATACCTATATTTCTAGTTTATTGGGTATTCACAACATTGTGGTTGCCATTAATAAAATGGATTTAGTGGATTACTCAGAAGCACGCTTTAATGAAATTCAGGCGGAATATGCCAATTTTGTGAATCAATTGGGTGACCGTAAACCATCGAATATTATCTTTACACCTATTTCTGCCTTAAATGGCGACAACGTGGTGAACAGATCGGAACATACGCCGTGGTATGCGGGCGACACCTTAATGGGTACCTTAGAGTCGGTAGAAATTAACCGTAACACGGCACACAACGATTTCCGTTTCCCGGTGCAATATGTGAACCGTCCAAACTTAGATTTCCGTGGATTCTGCGGTACGATTGCTTTGGGTGATATTCATGTTGGTGACCGCATTGTGGCTTTACCATCGGGCAAAAGCTCAACCGTGAAAGAGATTGTGACCTTTGATGGTAACCTAGAACATGCCATTGCAGGACAGGCTGTTACCCTGACCTTAAACGATGAAATTGATATTTCACGTGGTAATGTGTTGGTGCGTGAAGATCAGGCACGTCCTGAAATTTCACGTGCTGTAAATGCCACAGTGGTGTGGATGGCCGACCAGCCTTTATCTATTGGTAAGTTGTATAACTTAAAAGTGGGTACGCAAACTGTGCCTGCGAAAGTCACTGCAATTCATTACCGCACCAATGTGAATACTTTGGAACAGGTACAGGTTGAACAACTTGAACTGAATGCAATTGCTAATGTAACGATCGAATTTGATGCACCAGTCGTATTTGACCGTTATCAAGACAGCCGTTATACAGGTTCATTTATTTTCATTGACCGTCTTAATAACGTGACCATTGGTGCAGGTATGGTTGAAGCTTGTGTAGAATGGTCTGCACACAGCGCGCCAGTCACTGCAGAAGATCGTGCTGCACGTTTAGGTCAGAAGCCTGCTGCAGTCAGCGTTTCAAGTCAGATTTTAGCGCAGGCTCAGGCCATTGAAAGCTTGTTGATTCAGCAAGGTATTGTTGCAATTGCTAAAGCAAGCTTAGATGCTGCGCAAGTTGCGTTGCTGCGTGAAACAGGCATTGTGGTGATTAGTGATGTAGAAAGCGGTGCCGATGCGCAGTTAAGTGCAGACAGCATTGAAGAATTGGCAGAAAAAATTATTGCGCTAGTTCGTTTATAAAATCAGATTCATTTGTAAAACGTAGCTGCAATACAGATGAACCCGCTTTCAAATAAAAGCGGGTTTTTTTATGGGGTAAAAACGGTAAGATTGTTGTGCTCAAGATTGCTCTAATCGCTCTGTATTAAGATGTTTGAGCATGGGGGTGAAATGCCCATAATTAATTTTTTGTGGTTGAATTTCAAAATCGTATTTTTGATAAAACATCAGCGCAGTTTGTGTGCTAAACACACTGATTTGCGATACATTTTTAGACCGTAAATGAGCAATAGCTTCAAATAACAAGGCTTGACCAATACCACGCTGTTGCACTTCGGGTGCAATCGCATGTTGTAAAATTTGCCCGCGATCACTCATCATAATAAAGCCAACCACCACATGCTGTAGGACATAGACCCAACAATTGTTGTAGTGCAACAGCATTAAAATATTTTCATAGTTTTTCGTTTCAAGCCATGCCTGAATTTTGGCTTCATTACGTTGATGATCTTGAATACAAGACCGAATACTGGCGTGTAATACCGCAACCAAATCGGAGACATCTTGAATTTGTGCAGTTCTAATCATCTAAGCTTATAGTTATAGATAAAAACAAGGCTCTATTGGACGGGAAAACACCTGCAAGAAATAGCAGAAATTTGTTGTGTTTTGCTTCATTATGATGAAGCTCAAGTCATATTTTTGAGTAAAAGCGTAGTATTGTGTAATTCAAGCATGCCTAATTGAATTTAAGCATAAGACTCTTATTTGTGTATCTGTTGATGATCTTTAGCAGCATCGGTTTAGGTTTAATCCGTTGCTAAGGATGTGTTCGCACAGTACACAGAATAGACGCTAAGCGCTGAAATCGTTATACTTTATTCAAGCGCCTGAATAAGAGCGAAGACCAAGATGGCAAAACTATTGTTGTGGATTTTGTTCTTCATTGCAGTCTATGCAGTGTGGAAAGTCTGGTTCAAAATAAAAATTAATCGTAGCTTTCAGCAAAGCTGTCAAGATATGGCCAATATCGTACAAGACCCAATTACCCACAAAGCACCACGTGCTGTAGAAGAAGTGGTTGAAGAAGTCGCCGAATACGAACAGCAATTATTTGACGATGTCGCAGCGTTATTTTTAAGCCTAAAAGTTTCTACTTCCGACCCTGATGATGCCACAACCATACAGCAAGAATTACTCAATAAAATGCCTGCTAAAGCTCAAACGCAGATTCGTCAGTTAGATTTAGGTGAGTGGTCTATTTATTGGAGTTTTTATCAACAATCTTTGGAGTATTATGTGGGTAAATATGGTGTTTTTATTACCCATGTAGACCGTTTTGGACAAGAACATAAATATAATCATACAGATGTGTAAAGCCAATTTTATTGGGTGTTTATTTTTATTGTTTTGACTTAGTGCTTAAATCAGTCTGAGTTTGAGCAGTATTACAGAAACAAGGTATCATGCATTTTTCTTTTACATAGGCTGCATCAATGTCGGTTTTAGAAATAATTGCTGTATTGATCAGTGTCTTAGGCGTGACGTTAACCATCAAACGGCATATTGCTTGTTGGGTGGTAAATTTTATTGCCTGTTTGCTGTATGCCTATTTATTCTTTGAATATCAATTGTATGGCGAAACAGTATTGCAAACTCTATTTATGGGAATGGCAATTTACGGTTTTTACCAGTGGAAAACTGCACAGCAAGACACTCAAGCTATCGTGATTCAGACCTTATCACAAAATAAAATGCTGCAGCAGCTTGTACTTAGTATGGGTTTGGGGCTTATTTTTGGTCTAAGTTTAATGCAGTGGACGCAGGCATCTGTACCGTTATTAGATGCACAACTTGCAGCTTTGAGTCTGTTGGCAACCTATTGGACCAGTCGTAAATATTTGGCCACATGGCTGCTTTGGATTGTGGTCGATCTACTCTACGTAGGCATGTTTATTTATAAAGCTTTATTTTTAACCGCAGCACTTTATGTTGGATTTGTGGTATTGGCTTATTTAGGATGGCGTGAATGGAGCAAAATATGTCAGCAACAACATGTGCAAGCTTTGCCTTAAAGGATAAGCATGAGTAACCTGATCCATTTTAAACAGGCACAGCTTGCTCAGTTTGATCATCTTGCACAAAATATTCTGTCTAATCCTGAACGTTATTTACAGTTCGATTCAATTGCAGATTTTTATCAGGCCCAATGGTTGGATGATTTTCCCCAAGGCACCACTTGGTATGCCACAGGATTGGATGATGGGGCAGAGCATTTTTATGCCAAAATTGAATTTTGTGGGCATTATCTCACTCTGTATAGCCATGATATTTATGCAGCTGAATTTGGCATCCTACACACAGATTTGAACAATTAGAGTCAATGACAGCAGGTGGAAAAAATACTTTAATAGCCTGAAAATAAAGTTGTATTTAGGATATAAAACAACTTATACCCGTTGAGCATCAGCCAAATTATATTGCACGATGATGCTAGACCTACTCCATCAATAAACAAAATAAAAGGAACTCAAATGGCTCATCAATTTACTGTTAATGCCACCATTCATGGCGTTTCAATTGACGAATTTAAGCGTTTAGTGGCAGATATTGCGTTACATGAAGCGGTGTGTAAACGTATACCAGGTGAAAATTTAGAAATTTTAGAATCAAAAAAGAATGGTGATATTTACACCCTGCGTCGTGCTTATAACTTGGATGTGAATATTCCAGATATGGCAAAAAAACTATTAAAAGATGCATTTCGTTTAAAACGTAATGATGTGACCAACTTATCAGCACTTACTTCTACAGTTGAGTTGGGCGCTAACTTACCTTTGGAAGCCAAAGGCGAGCGTACCGTTACAGGTAATCAAGAAAAAATTGAAATTCAGTTGGACTGGACCATTAAAGTTAAAGTTCCATTGATTGGTGGTATGTTAGAAAAACATGCAGAAGGTGAAATCCGTCGTTTCAGTGAGCTAGAAATTAGCATTGTAGAAGATGAGCTTAAGAAAAATTTAGCCGCTTAAACTGTTTATTTAAAACACGAATGCTTAATTTGTATTTAGCGCTGCCTATTGGGTGGCGCTTTGTTTTTTTGTAGCTGGGATGGCTGCACTTGGTCATTTGCAGCACTGGTTTTTAAGTCAATTGTAGATGCGAAGCATAATATATTAATTATTTAAATATATTATATTTATTATGCTACTATTTTAATCACATCTAAATTGACTCTGAGATCAACCATGAAATTGATTAAGCTGTTGTGTCTGTCTTTATTCCTGAGCTTTGCAAGTCTATCGCCTGCTATGGCAGAGAATAACAAAGATCCGCTATTTGTATTGCTCACCAGTAATGATGCACACCGTACCAAAATGGCAATTGGCATGAGCAATAACCAGTTTGGCAAAGGTCATCCACTGACCATTTACTTGGTTGATCAGGGTGTGATGTTGGCATCTAACCGTTTTGAACATAAATATGCTGAGCATCAAAAAATGCTAAAAAGCATTATGGCCAAAGGTGGTGAGGTCTATATTTGCAAAATGTGTATGGATCAGTATGGTGTTGCCGAGGGTGATTTAATCAAAGGTTTAAAATATTCAAATCCAGATGTGATGGGTGAAGCGATTTTCCGCCCAGGCACACAGACCCTGAGTTGGTAATATTGCTGCTTTAAAGTGCAAAAGCCTTGTTGAAAAACAAGGCTTTTTTTATTGAAGGAAGTTTTAACGCATGGCGTATTTTTTTAAACGATAATCCAGTGCGGCACGTGAAATTCCCAATAAGCGGGCAGCTTCAGATACATTCTGTTTGGCTTTTTGCATGGCGGTCATAATCAATTGTTGCTCATGCTGTTCTAAGTCAAAACCTTCGGTGACCAATCTGTCTAAATCTGTGCTGTCTTGCACATCTTCAGCATCGTGTTCATGCTTTTGTGGGAATAACGCATTCAGTTTAATCATTTGTTGCGCTTCGGTGAGCAGTACTGCACGCTCCAACAAGTTTTCCAGTTCACGAATGTTGCCTGGCCAAGCATAACTTTGCATAAAGGCGGTGGCTTTTTCACTTACTCCCTGAATTTGTTTGTCGTACATTTTTTCAAAGCGTTTTAAAAAGTGCTCAACTAAAAGGGGGATATCTTCACGGCGTTCTCTGAGCGGTGGAATCTGCACGGGAAAAATATTCAGGCGATAATACAAATCGGCACGGAAACGTCCTGCTTTAACTGCCTGTTCTAAATCTTCATTAGTGGCGGTAATCACACGGACATCTAAATGCCGTGTTTGCGAATCACCGACACGTTCAAACTCACCTTCCTGCAAAATCCGCAGCAAAGCGGCTTGCGCACGTGGCGAAAGCTCAATCACTTCATCTAAAAAAATAGTGCCATTATGTGCGCGTTCAAACTTACCCAAACGTGATTGATGTGCACCTGTAAAGGCACCTTTTTCTACCCCAAACAGTTCAGATTCAATTAGTTCTGGTGGAATTGCAGCACAGTTCACCGCCACAAAAGCATATTCTTTACGTTGGCTTAATTCATGTACACCACGGGCAAAGGCTTCTTTACCTACACCAGTTTCACCTTGTAGTAAAATCGAAACTTTGGCACCAGCGGCTTTTTTCAGCAGGTCACAGACCCGTTGATAGGCAGCTGATTGCCCCACCGAGCTGAACATACTGTAGTCATTTTTACTGGTGCTATAAATGGATTTTTTGAGCTCAAATAATTCAGACTGTAAGGCAATCAGTTCTTTTTCAATTGGTTCAGGTGACATGAACTGGATCAGTTCATCGGCATTTTCCCATTCACTGAGTGGTTTACCAATAATGCGGCAGTTTGCATGTCCGCAGGTTTTACATTCCACTTCCTGATAAATAATGGTCATGCCTGTGGCAAAGCTACTATAACCGCAGGCATAGCCCAGCAGCATCCAGCAAGAGGGTTCGTGGCTTAGCCCAAACTGTTCAATATGTACATCTGCTTCAAAAGAGTTGTACCAGTTTAAATCGGCATAAAACAGTTTTTTTTGATGATTCAGAATGAGCTGATTGGCTTCGACCTTGACCATGCCCCGAATACCATGCATTTGTGGCCCAGCCATAAAGGCCTGTTCTTCATTTAGGCCAGGGCGCATTTTGGTGGTCACTTCGGCATCTTTCAGTCCTGCTTGATAGCCCAAACGAATGAAAAAGCGTTTGGTACGCTGCATGCCAATCATGTTGGCCAAGTCTTTACGCAAATAGCCCATGATGCTGGTATGCATCAGCAACATGCGATATTCATCAAACCAGAGTTGTCCACGCTCAGTGTCAAAATGCAGTTTTGAAAGCAAGTCGTGAATTTCTTGAGGATGACCTGCGTATTTGCCACTGCTGTCGTATTTTACTCGTACCATGCGCCGTGTTTAATCCATTAAATGCGATGCGTTTTAGCCATCTTATGCAAGTTTGTGTCAATTCAATAATACCTAAACAGCATTAAGCCAAACCTTAAAGGTATCATGTTGTATCTATCTGTTTTTATTATTTTTATTTAACTTTAATCATAAGCGAATTGAGTGAATTGCAAGGGTAACTTTTTGTATCTGATTTGGGGGAATTTCATCAAATCATGAAATCTTAAATTTTTAAAAAATCAAAATTCATCAAATCATGAAATTGAAATTCTTATAAAAATACTCTGATTTTTTAAGTTGTTGTTTTTCATTGTTTTTATAAGGTTGGCACGCTTGTTGTAATAGTAAGAGCAAGAAACAGATGCATGAAGCAACTGAAACAAGCACTGAATGATTCAGGTCTTGTAGGAGAACACCATGAAGGATGCAACAGGCACATTGCCTCTAATCAAATACATTCGGGTAACGGGCGATATTGATGCCGCATTTGTCGAGTTCGACTTTGCCATTCACGATCCAACTTTATATGTGGAGTTGGTCTTGCCCCAGCAAGCATTCCGTGAGTTTTGTGCCACCAATCAGGTGGTGGAAATGAGCGAGCAGCAACAGGCTGTGAATGATGCAGAAGAAGATAAATGGCGTTATGGCGTCGAACACGACACTTTGGTCGGTGCACAGCGATACAACATTGATCATGAAGATCAACACTGAATGCTTAAGGAGATAAGCGATGACTTTAGAAATCAAAACAGCGGGTATTGAGCCAATTCGTCAAAACTATGCCTATATTGAGCGCCGTTTTGGCAACAAGCCTGCAACCCGTTATCAGGAAGTAAGTTTTGATATTCAGGCGGAAACCAACTTTCACTATCGTCCGCTGTGGAAACCTGAAAAAACCTTAAATGACAAAACCCACACTGCTATTGAAATGCAGGACTGGTATGCATTTAAAGACCCACGTCAGTTTTATTATGGGACGTATGTGCAGCATCGTGCACGTTTGCAAGATATTGCTGAAAGTAACTTTAGCTTTTTTGAAAAGCGTCAGTTGGCAGAACATATTTCTGAAGAAGTGAAAGCCAAAGTCATTGCCTTGTTTTTACCGTTGCGTCATATCGAACAAACAGCAAACCTACACATGATGTCGGGCAGTGCTTATGGTTACGGTACGGTACTGACCCAAGCCTGTATTTATGCCGCGATGGATCGTTTAGGCATGGCGCAGTACATCTCACGTGTCGGTTTGGCGCTGGATGGCAATACTGGTGAATCTTTAATTCCAGCCAAACAAGCGTGGATGCAGGATGAAGCTTGGCAAGGACTGCGCAAACTGTGTGAAACAAGCTTGACTGAACAAGACTATTTCAAACTGTTTTTATTACAAAACTTGGTGATTGACAGCTTTATGAGTGAATTGGTCTACACCCAGTTTGATCAGTGGTTGGCACAGCATCAGGCGCGTGATTTGGCCATGCTGATGGAATTCATGCAGGAAGCGTTGTCTGATTTACGCAAATGGTCTGACAGCGTATTTAAAACTGCTGCTGCAGAATCTGAGCACAACAAACAATTGCTGAGCCAATGGTTGGCAGAATATTTACCTGAAGTTAAAGCGGCATTTGCACCATGGACTGCGCAGGCATTGTCTGCAGAGGCTGTAGATGTGGCTGAGCAAAAACTGCTGGAGCGCAGTAAAAAACTGGGTATTCAACTTGAACAAGTGACACAGGCTTAAGGAGAAGCAGCATGTCTAAGGTTTATCTCGCACTACAAGACAACGACACTTCACGCTACATCATTGAAGCGATTGAAGAAGACAATCCAGAAGCCACCATTCAATACCTACCCGCCATGATTCGGGTAGAAAGTGAAACAGACTTGATTGTCAAAGCAGAAACGGTCTCTGAAAAGCTGGGACAAGATTGGGATATTCAGTCTTTACAACTCAACATGATTACCTTGGGCGGCAATGTCGAAGAAGATGACGACAGCTTCCGCTTGCACTGGAACTAGAAATGAAGATGTGCACTGAGTGAAGTTACAGCACAGTGCCACCAGAACATATTGCTGCATAGATTGCTGCTAAAAAATTTAAGGATGATGAGCATGAATTCACAAGTTAAAACTCCAGCAAAAAAACTGAATGCCAAAGATCGCTATCGCGCACTCACTCGTGATCTGGATTGGGACTTTTCTTATGCCGACCGCAAAGAAGCCTTTCCATACGAAGAATTTGAAGGCATTAAAATTACAGACTGGTCTAAATGGGAAGACCCATTCCGTTTAACTATGGATGCCTACTGGAAATATCAGGCCGAAAAAGAGAAAAAACTTTACGCGATTTTTGATGCTTTTGCACAAAACAACGGTCAAATGAATGTAACCAATGAGCGTTATTTAAATGCCATCAAACTGTTTTTGACTGCGGTGACTCCGCTTGAATATCAGGCGTTCCAAGGCTATGCGCATGTTGGTCGTCAGTTTAGTGGTGTGGGCGCACGCATTGCATCGCAAATGCAGTCGATTGATGAGTTGCGTCACGTACAGACGCAAATTCATGCCATGAGCCATTACAACAAATTCTTTGATGGTTTTCAGGACTGGTCACACATGCATGACCGTGTTTGGTACTTGTCTGTACCAAAATCTTTCTTTGAAGATGCACGCTCTGCAGGGCCGTTTGAGTTTTTGTTGGCCATCAGTTTTGCCTTTGAATATGTGTTGACCAACTTGTTGTTCGTACCGTTCATGTCGGGTGCGGCACACAATGGTGATATGGCAACCGTAACCTTTGGTTTTAGTGCGCAGTCCGATGAAGCACGTCACATGACTTTAGGTCTGGAAATCGTGAAGTTCTTGCTTGAACAACATGAAGACAACGTGCCAATCGTACAGGAATGGATTGATAAGTGGTTCTGGCGTGGGACGCGTTTGTTATCCATTGTGGGCATGATGATGGACTACATGCTGCCAAACAAAGTCATGTCTTGGAAAGAAGCATGGGAAACTTACTTTGAAGAAGCAGGCGGTGCGTTATTTAAAGACCTGAGCCGTTACGGTATCCGTATGCCGAAATATTCAGAAGTGATTACCAAAGAAAAAGAACACGTGTCGCATCAGGCATGGTGGATTTTCTATAACTTTGGTCATGCTGCAGGTTTCCACACATGGATTCCAACCGATCAGGAAATGGATTGGTTATCTGAAAAATACCCAGACACTTTTGACAAATACTACCGTCCACGTTGGGAGCTGGCACGCAAGATGGAAGCAGAAGGCAAGCGTTTCTACAGCGCAGGCTTGCCACAATTGTGTCAGATTTGCCAAGTACCAATGACCTTTACCGACATGGAAAATGATCCAACCATGTTCACCTATCGTGAGTCGATTTATAAAGGCGAGCGTTACCACACTTGTTCAGATGGCTGTCACGATATTTTTGAACGTGAACCTGAAAAATATGTGCAGGCTTGGTTGCCAGTCAACCAAATTCTACAAGGGAATTGTGGTGGCTTAGACCTAGAAAATATGTTGCGTGAATATTACCGCTTCAATGTTGGTGCAGATAACTTGGATATTGAAGGTTCACCAGATCAGCAACGCTGGAAAAAATGGAAAGGTGAAAAAGGTGATGCCGCTTAAAGCGCATAGCCTATCTAAAAATTAGTTATATCAAGATTTAAATTTAAAAGGATTTTGGTTTGAGCCATTTGCGCTCAAACCACCCCAATACGGAGAATGACCATGTCAGTACGCGCTATTCGCCCAGATTATGACTTTGAACCACGCGACCTACAAAAACACTATGGCGACAACATTTTGATTTATGTGGGTTGGGATCACCACACTCTATATTGTGCTGCACATGCCATGTTGGTTTCGCCGCAGCAAACTTTTCAGGAATTTTTAGATCAGCAAATGCAGGCAGGTTTTCATCAACATCCTGACTTTGAAAGAATTAACTGGGAAGAGGTGCAATTTACCCTGAACAAACAAGCTATTCAGCCACGCGCTGAACAGACTTTGGCAGAACTTGGTTTTGATCAGAAATCACTGCTTCGCTTTGTGACTCCAGGATTGAAGGGTTACCAAGGCGCACACGTTTAAAACATCAAAACAAGACAGTAAAAAGACAGCAAAGCACAGACAGCAAAAGTAAGACAGGAGGTCGCAGATGAGCTATCAAGTCACAATTGAACCCATTGGCACAACCATTGAAGTTGAAGAAGATCAAACCATTTTAGATGCCGCGTTACGTCAGGGCGTGTGGTTGCCATTTGCGTGTGGGCATGGCACCTGCGGCACATGCAAAGTCCAAGTCACCGATGGTTATTATGATGTCGGTGAAGCATCGCCATTTGCGTTGATGGATTTAGAGCGTGAAGAACATAAAGTCTTGGCGTGTTGCTGTAAGCCTGAATCGGACATGACCATTGAAGCTGATGTTGATGAAGACCCTGATTTTTTAGGCTATCTGGTACAGGATTATCAGGCCAAAGTTATTGAAGTACGTGATTTATCTCCAACCATTAAAGGCGTACGTTTGCAGTTAGACCGTGCAATGGATTTTCAGGCAGGGCAGTATATTAACGTGCAATTCCCGAGCATTGAAGGCACACGTGCGTTCTCAATTGCCAATGCACCAAGTGAGCTTGGCATTATTGAATTACATATTCGTCATGTGGTGGGCGGCAGCGCAACGACTTATGTGCATGAGCAGCTAGCAGCAGGCGATGAACTAGAAATTTCAGGGCCATACGGACAATTCTTTGTGCGTAAATCGGATGAACAGGATGCGATCTTTATTGCAGGTGGTTCAGGTTTGTCTAGCCCGCAATCTATGATTTTAGACCTGCTTGAATCGGGCGATACCCGCACCATCTACCTGTTCCAAGGGGCACGTGATGTTGCAGAATTATATAACCGAGAACTGTTTGAGCAGTTAGTTAAAGACTATCCGAACTTCCGCTACATTCCTGCCTTAAATGCGCCTAAAGCAGAAGATCACTGGACAGGTTTTACAGGCTATGTGCATGAAGCGGTTGCTGACTATTTTGAGCAGCGCTGCGGTGGGCATAAAGCCTATTTATGTGGCCCACCCTTGATGATTGATGCAGCAATTTCAACCCTGATGCAAAGCCGTTTATTTGAACGTGACATTCATACCGAGCGCTTCTTAAGTGCTGCCGATGGGGCAAGCGGTCAGTCACGTTCAGCATTGTTTAAACATATTTAAAAACAGATTAGAAAAACCTTAAGGACATCGTTCAGTGCTGAAGCAAACCGCTTTGGCACTGACTTAAACCAACACTGGAAGGCAGTGTCAAAAGCCAAAAATAGCACTGTTCAATTCTACAGTGCCAAAATAGCCAAGGAGCATTACATGGACCGTCAACAAATTGATACTTTAGTGAAAGAAATGAACGTCGACACCGCGACAGGCCCTGTCGATCAGCGTGTGCAGCAAATTGTAGTACGTTTGGTGGCAGACTTATTTCAAGCCATTGAAGATTTAGACATCCAGCCTTCTGAAGTTTGGAAAGGTCTGGAATACATTACCGATGCAGGCAAAGTCAATGAGCTCGGTTTACTTGCAGCAGGTTTAGGTCTTGAACATTATCTAGATTTACGTGCCGATGAAGCCGATGCCAAAGCAGGCGTAACAGGTGGTACACCACGTACCATTGAAGGGCCACTGTATGTTGCAGGTGCACCTGAATCAGTCGGTTTTGCGCGTATGGATGACGGTTCAGAATCAGACCATTTAGATACCTTAATTATTGAAGGTACGGTCACTGACACACAAGGCAACATTATTGAAAATGCTAAAGTCGAAGTTTGGCATGCAAATGGTTTGGGCAATTATTCATTCTTTGACAAAACCCAGTCTGACTTTAACTTACGCCGTACCATTTTCAGTGATGCTGCAGGTAAATATGTAGCGCAAACCACCATGCCTGTTGGTTATGGCTGCCCACCAGACGGCACGACTCAAGCTTTATTAAACAAACTGGGTCGTCATGGTAACCGCCCATCTCACGTACATTACTTTATTTCTGCACCAGGTTTCCGTAAATTGACCACTCAATTTAACATCGAAGGCGACCAATATCTTTGGGATGACTTCGCCTTTGCTACCCGTGAAGGTCTTGTTGCCACAGCAGTAGATGTGACTGATCCTGCAGAAATCCAGCGCCGTGGTTTAGATAAGCCATTTAAACACATCACCTTTAACTTTGAATTGGTCAAAGACGCAAACAACGCACCATCAACCGAGGTGGAACGTCGCCGCGCAAGCGCATAAATTTCCTTCCCTAACGCTGACTTTCCAAACTTTCCACAGCGTATTCCAGCATCATCAAGCCATTTGGTGATGCTGCTCTCTTCAGTTTCAAGCCAAGGTATGAATGATTCAACATGGCCAGCAAACTTCATCAAAACTTGCATTGAATAGGATGTTCTATGAAAAACAAAATTTGGGCATTCATGTTATTGAGTGGCATGGCAACGCACGTCTGTGCAACTGAAAACGGTTTAGACTCGTTTGCACTGGGTGCAGAAGGCATTGCAGCAGGTGCTTTGCCACCACCTGGGGTGTATTTGCTGAACTACTACCAAAATTACCATGCCAGTGAGTTTAAAGATGGCCCCGACAATTTCCATGTCGATGTGAATGCTTTTATTCCACGTCTGGTATGGATGACCCCTCAACAAATTGCAGGCGGGCAATTAGGGGTATATGCAGCACAGCCTTTGGTCAATTTACGTTTAAATGTGATGGGTGCTTCAGATTCTAACAGTGGTCTGGGCGATTTAATGATAGGTGCTATGCTCGGTTGGCATAAAGGTAACCATCACAGTATTGCAGCTCTGGAAGGTGTTTTGGCTACTGGTGATTATGATAATGCCAATCCACAACGTCCTGTAATTGCGAATTTAGGCAAGAATTATCACACCATTCGACCAATTTTGGCTTACTCGTATTTGCAGCCACAAGGTTGGGAGTTTTCGACCAAACTGTCTTATAGCTTCAATACTGAAAATGACGATACTAACTATCAATCGGGTGATTATTTTGCTGGGGATTATGCAATCGGTTATCAATTGAATGATCAACTCAAACTTGCGCTAGAAGGCTATGTGTTTAAACAAACCACAGATGATGAAGTGAACGGTGCCAGTATTGGCAATAAAGGACAGGCGTTGGCATTTGGCCCTGCAATTCAATATAATAGGACTTACGCACTATTATTTATAGATTCTCTGTGGTAGCAGATGATTTTTATCGAGAATAAAGTCATCAATGAAG
>NZ_JAAZQW010000019.1:0-49697 GCF_012371415.1 Acinetobacter sp. A3 | reverse complement strand
TCCCCACTTGTTTTTAAGTGGGGACTAAATTAAGGCTTATAGGATGAATTCATAAGGTGTGTTCAGCGGACGCTTACGTTTAATCGAGCGAATCACCAAACTGTTTACATCAAACAATAACCTTGTACAGCAGATTGAATTGATATTGAAGTTTCAGCTCTTAAACCTTATATGAATCAGGGATGGCAATATATTCCACAAGAAGATGAGCGGGATAAAATATCCAATAAAAAAGGACTGAATTCCTTAAAACTCAGCCCTTTCAAGATCTAAGCAAAACAAACTCGTTTAGACATCTAAATAATCCAAAATACCTTCTGCTGCCTGACGACCTTCCCAAATTGCAGTCACGACCAAATCAGAGCCACGAACCATATCGCCCCCTGCAAAAATTTTCGGGTTTGAGGTTTGGAACTTAAATGTTTGCTGTTCTGCTGCCACCACACGACCTGAACCATCTACCCCAATATTGGCAGTGCTAAACCAATCCGCAGGGCTGGCACGGAAACCAAAAGCAAGTAATACGGCATCTGCAGCTAAAACTTCTTCTGAACCTGGTACAGGCTCTGGGCTGCGACGGCCACGGCTATCAGGCTCACCCAATTGAGTTGTCACAACTTTCACACCTGTGACTTTGCCATTTTCTCCGACAATTTCAATCGGCTGACGATTAAATAAGAAATTCACCCCTTCTTCACGTGCATTGGTCACTTCACGGCGTGAACCTGGCATATTGGCTTCATCACGACGGTAGGCACAAGTGACTTCCTGCGCACCTTGACGAATTGAAGTACGGTTACAGTCCATGGCAGTATCACCACCACCCAGTACAATCACTTTCTTGCCTTCAACACTGATGTATTCTGTAGGGTCTTTTTCCCAGCCTTGGCAACGGTTGACATTGGCAATCAAGAAATCCAGCGCATCATAAACGCCATCTAAATCTTCACCGGCAAAGCCACCTTTCATATAAGTGTATGTGCCCATGCCCATAAATACCGCATCGTAATCTGCAAGCAGTTGTTCAATGGTGATATCTGTACCAATTTCAGTATTTAAACGGAATTCAACCCCCATGCCCGAGAAAATTTCACGGCGGCGTTTCATCACGTCTTTTTCCATTTTAAATTCTGGAATACCAAAGGTCAGTAAGCCACCAATTTCAGGGCGTTTGTCAAAGACGACAGGCTTTACCCCGTTACGCACTAAAATATCGGCACAGCCCAAACCCGCAGGGCCTGCGCCAATAATGGCAACTTTTTTATCAGTCCATTTCACATGCGACATGTCTGGACGCCAGCCTAAAGCGAAAGCAGTATCGTTGATGTACTTTTCAGCATTACCAATGGTCACTGCACCAAAGCCATCGTTCAGAGTACATGCACCTTCACACAAACGGTCTTGTGGGCATACCCGTCCACATACTTCAGGCAAAGTATTGGTTTGATGGCACAATTCTGCTGCCTGAAAAATACGGCCTTCCGAAATCAGTTTAAGCCAGTTTGGAATGTAGTTATGCACAGGGCATTTCCATTCACAGTATGGGTTACCACAGCCCAAACAACGATGGGTCTGATTGGCCGCTACTTCTGCAGTAAACGGTTTATAAATTTCCACAAACTCATTTTTGCGGACATCGAGATCTTTTTTCTCTGGATCTTGGCGTGCTACATCCAGAAATTGAAAGTCATTATGTAGGCGTTCTGCCATGTCTTTCTCCGTAGGTGGGTGTAGATAACTTCACTTTTACACTGGGTATAAGTCTAAAGTTATCCACACCTGCCGAATGCTGAGTCGTGGATTATTGTGGATCTGCTTGGGTAGTTTTCAACAAAGTCTGCAAGTTGGCAGCTTTTGGTTTCACTAACCAGAATTTACGGCTATAGAAATCAAACTCATGGCGGATTTTATAAGCCCACGCACTGCCTGTTTCGGCAATGTGTTCATCTAAAATACGTCCTAAGAATGCTTTATGTTCTTCCATCGCTTCCGTTGAAATACGATTCAGCTCAATCAGTTCATGGTTGTAACGGTCAACAAAGTCATTATCTAAGTCCAGTACATAGGCAAAACCACCTGTCATACCTGCACCGAAGTTATGTCCCACTTTGCCAAGTACAGTCACAATCCCGCCTGTCATATATTCACAACAGTGGTCGCCTGCACCTTCAATCACCGCAAATGCGCCTGAGTTACGCACCGCAAAACGCTCACCTGCAGTACCCGCAGCAAATAATTTACCACCAGTTGCACCATATAGGCAGGTATTACCAATAATAGCCGTATTCTGCGTTTGGAATGGCGAACCTTTTGGTGGGAAGATGGAAATACGTCCACCCGCCATGCCTTTACCAACATAGTCATTGGCATCGCCTTCAAGTTTGATATGCAAACCTCCTGCATTCCAAACACCTAAAGATTGACCCGCAGTACCTGAAAGATTCACTTTGACAGGATGATGCTCCATGCTCAAGTTACCATAACGACGAGCAATTTCACCTGAAATACGTGCACCAATAGAACGGTCACAGTTACTCACGTTAAAGTAATACTCGCCGCCTGTACCTGCTTCAATTGCAGGCAACATCTCTGCAATCATTTTTTCAGCCAAAACGCCTTTGTCAAATGGTGCATTGCCTTCAACTTGGCAGTATTGCGCTTTGCCTTCTGCCGCAGGGTGCGATTCCAACAAAGCACTTAAATCTAAGTGCGCATGTTTTTCGGTTTCACCTGGTAAAATTTCTAGCAAGTCGGTACGGCCAATCAAGTCTTTCAAGCTCGCCACACCCAATGCGGCTAACCATTCACGGGTTTCTTCAGCAATAAATGTGAAGAAGTTGATTAGCATTTGCGGTTCACCAATATAGTGTTCCTGACGCAAATGATCTTGTTGAGTCGCTACCCCTGTTGCGCAGTTATTTAAGTGGCAAATACGTAAGTATTTACAACCCAAGGCAATCATTGGGGTTGAACCAAAGCCGAAGCTTTCTGCACCTAAAATTGCCGCTTTCACCACATCTAAGCCAGTTTTTAAGCCACCATCGGTTTGCACACGAACTTTGCCACGCAAGTCATTCACACGTAATGCCTGATGCGCCTCACTTAAACCCAACTCCCATGGCGAACCTGCATGGTGAATAGAGGACAATGGCGATGCTGCTGTACCGCCATCATAGCCCGAGATGGTAATGAAGTCGGCATAGGCTTTGGCTACACCTGCTGCAATGGTCCCCACACCTGGTTCAGATACCAACTTGACTGATACCATGGCTTGTGGATTGACTTGTTTTAAATCAAAAATCAATTGTGACAAGTCTTCAATCGAATAAATATCGTGGTGTGGTGGTGGTGAAATCAAAGTTACACCTGGCACAGAATAACGTAACCGTGCAATCAACCCATTCACTTTACCGCCTGGTAACTGACCACCCTCGCCTGGTTTTGCACCCTGTGCCACTTTAATCTGCAACACTTCTGCAGAGGTTAAGTAAGCAGGCGTTACCCCAAAACGTCCCGAAGCAATCTGTTTGATTTTCGAGTTACGAATCGTGCCATAACGTGCAGGGTCTTCACCGCCCTCACCTGAGTTTGAACGTCCACCAATGGTGTTCATGGCAATAGCAATAGCTTCATGCGCTTCTGGCGACAAAGCACCTAAAGACATCCCCGCAGAGTCAAAACGTGGCAAAATTTGCTCAACCGATTCTACTTGATCTAAGGCAATTGAATTGTCTGTTTTCAATTTAAAGAGATCACGAATAGTCGCAATAGGGCGATTGTTCACGATTTCTGCATATTCTTTAAAATCTGCATAATTGCCTGAACGTACCGCTTTATGTAACGCATTGATCACATCTGGGTTAAAAGCATGGTATTCCTTGCCAAAGACAAATTTCAGCAAACCACCCTGATCAATTGGCTTACGTGATTTCCACGCAGTGTCTGCCAGTTTTTTCTGATCATTTTCAAGGTCGGCAAAGGTAGCGCCCTGAATACGGCTCGGTACACCAATAAAGCAGGTATTCACCACTTCAGCAGACAAACCAACCGCTTCAAATAATTGTCCACCACGGTAAGAAGCTACAGTTGAGATACCCATTTTTGATAAGACTTTGAGCAAGCCTTTTTCAATGCCTTTGCGGAAATTGCTTTGTGCATAGACAGGGTCACCCAATAACTCACCTTTGGCAATCAAGTCATTGATCACATCATAAGCCAAATATGGATATACCGCAGTTGCACCAAAACCGAGCAATACTGCAAATTGATGTGGGTCACGAGCAAAGCCAGTTTCGACAATAATGTTGGCATCGGTACGTAAACCGACTTGAATTAAGTAGTGATGTACCGCACCTGTGGCCATGACGGCATTGGCAGGCAAATAACCTTCACGGATTTTTTTATCAGTAAGCACCAATAAAGTTTTTCCATCACGCACCGCTTGCGCAGCTGCTTCACAAATACGCTGAATAGCAGCTTGCAAACCTTCACTTTCTGCATAGTTCAGATCGATGTCGGCAATTTCATAGCCTTTACGCCCCAAAGTGCGAATCTGATGCATTTTAGAATTGGTCAGTACAGGGCTTGAAATAATCAAGCGGTCTGCATGTTCTGGGCCTTGCTCAAATACGTTTTGTTCACGACCTAAACAAGTTTCCAACGACATCACGATAGATTCACGCAATGGGTCAATCGGTGGATTGGTTACCTGTGCGAACTGCTGACGGAAATAATCCGACACATGGCGTACTTGACGTGACAATACCGCCATTGGGGTGTCATCCCCCATTGAACCAACAGCTTCCTGACCACTTTCTGCAATTGGACGCAATAACTGGTCACGTTCTTCAAAGGTCACCATAAACATTTTTTGTGCAGCTTTTAAGGCATCACCTTTTAAGCCGTGATCACATAAATATTCTTCAAGCTCTGGGCTACCTTGTAAACGGATTGAATTTTCACGTAACCATTCACGGTAAGGACGCATTCTTTTCAGATGGTTATTCACATCCTGCGTATCGAGCACTTTGCCAGTAAAGGTATCGACTACCAAAATTTGACCTGGGCCAACACGTCCTTTAGAGATCACATCTTCAGGCTCATAACCCCACACCCCAATTTCAGAGGCCAAGGTGATGTAGCCATTTTTGGTAATCACCCAACGTGCAGGACGTAAGCCATTACGGTCCAGCATACAGATTGCATGACGGCCATCCTGAATGACTAAACCTGCAGGGCCATCCCACGCTTCCATGTGTTTAGAGTTGAACTCATAGAAAGCACGTAAATCGGCATCAATGGTTTCTACGTTCTGCCATGCAGGCGGAACTAACATACGTAGAGCACGGAATAAATCCATTCCCCCACCCACCAGAATTTCCAGCATGTTGTCTAAGCTAGAAGAGTCAGAGCCTGTACGGTTCACAATAGGCTTCAGCTCAGTTAAACCTGGCAAAAGTGGGTTTTCAAATTTAGGCGTACGTGCCATCGCCCAGTTACGGTTTGCGGTAATGGTGTTGATTTCACCATTGTGTGCCAAATAACGGAACGGTTGTGCCAATGGCCAACGTGGTAAGGTGTTGGTCGAAAAACGCTGGTGGAATACCACGATATGTGATGCCAAACGTTCATTGGCAAGGTCCGTATAGAAGTCTGCAATCGCAGCAGGCATCATCAAACCTTTATAACTGATCACAGTTGAACATAAGGTGGTCACATAAAAATATGGATCAGCAGTTAATTGTTGCTCTGCACGACGACGTGCCAAGAATAACTTGCGGTTAAACTCAACTTCTGTCACACCAATTGGGCAGTTGACAATAATTTGCTCAAAGGCCGGCAAAGATTGCATCGCAATTTCGCCCAATGCCTCATTATTGGTTGGCACCACACGCCAAGCCAAAACTTTACAGCCTTCAGCTTCAATTTCTTTAGTCAGAATATTTTTAGCACGAGTCGCCAAGGCAGGGTCTAGATTTAAAAACACTGTACCTACGGCAAAGATTTCGCTTAGGGTAATGTCACTTAAGCGTTTTGCCTCTTCACGGAAAAATTGCTTTGGCATTGCCAACAGCAAACCACAGCCATCCCCTGTTTTACCATCTGCGGCAATCCCGCCACGGTGGGTCATACAACTTAAACTATGAATAGCCGTTTTAACGAGATCATGGCTTGCATCACCCTGCATATGGGCAATTAAACCGAAACCACAGTTATCTTTAAACTCATCCGGTTGGTATAAACCTTGAGCGGGAGCTACAGTATTAGGCGATGGCATGTGCATAGCGTACCCTTCTTTTACTTGCCCAATTGGGCCAATTAAACAATCTAGTTTTGCGATTTAACTCAATTTACTTCTCTAAACATCAATCTTATGTAAATGAAGTTTCACGCATTTGTTTAAGTCTGATTTGGCTTAAACCTCAAACGTGTCATTCATCATTTACACAACTTTTACACTTTAATGTAGCAGGCAAATTTGACAGTTTCGCACAATCATTGAATCTTTTTTGCGCCAAAATAGGGACAACAACTCAATTCACGCACCAATAAAAGCAAAAACAATGCCAACTTTAATTTTTAGTTATACACGCGCTAAACATCAGCATCATTCAAGAAAAATCGTAGTTAGTTCACATTTTTGCTATAAATTCGCACTATTTTTGTGCACTTCATTATTTTTATACACCATGCTGCGCCATTTTAGAACGTATTTTTAATTCAGGATGATCAATTTTTTAGATCAAATTGGTGCAATGGAGCCAAAATAGCTCAACTTAAAAATAAATGAAAAAGACGAGTAAAAGTGAAGCTTAAGCAATCGCTTAATTACGACATTGTAGTAAAAAGCGGTGAAGAATTTAAATTATTAATTAAAAGGGTCGTGCACTTCTTCAGATTCTGGTGTATCAGGCTGAACCTGAGCAGGGACAGTACCGCTTTGAGATTGCTGCACATCCACCACATTACCTGCCTGATCACGACGTGTAATTGTGGTACTGGTGGTGCTATTTTGCGGAGAAGTAGGTTGGGCACTTGCTGCTGTATTTGGTGTCGCCTGCGGACGTGTTAAGACACTTTCATCTATTTTTGGTACAGCAGCAGGCCGTAAATTTACCGCGTGTAATTTGGTATTTAGCCCCATCTCATCTGCCCCTAAGTCATTCACATAAGGAATATAATCTTCCCATTGCACAACAACAGGCTGAATGGTTTCAGGAAACTGGAAAGGTAAATTCGCAAGGTCTTGAGTGGCTTCACGTTTATTTTTATAGTTGCCATACAGCATCACATATTGTTCTGCCTGTCCCTCGCCACTTAAACGAATATAAAATAATTTACTGCGCTCAGACTGTTTTTTTATAAAGCTTTTAATGACATTTTCATCACTGACTCGAAACAGCTCAATACTACTGTTATTCTTTTGTTCCTGAATGAATTTTGTGCCACGAAACTCAGCTTCATGTACGCCTGATGCTGTTAAGCGAGCAGTCAATTCCAATGGACGAACTTCTTCAAGCAACCCACCTAAGTATGTGGTTGCTGCCACTTTTTCAGGCTGAATTTGTAATTCAATTTCAGACTCAGGCTGTTTTTCAATTTCAACCAGTTCTTCACGGTCAGTCACTGCCCAGAAAATAAGGGCTGCCAATAAACACAGCACCGCACCCAGCAACCAAATCGACTGTTGAATTTTTTGCCAGTGTGTACGCAGTGCTGTCATAAGCTGCCTTTATGCTTGGTTAGCTAAAATTGCCTGTTTCATCAATTCCAGATCAAACTCTTTGGTGATGATGGCTTGACCCAATTGCTTCATCAGCACCAAACGCAATTGACCATTCAGCACTTTTTTATCGTGTGCCATATAAGCCAAGAACTGATCCAGTGGAATCTGCGGACATACTATCGGTAAATTGGCTCTAGCAATGATATTTTTTGTACGCTGCACATCTTCTGCAGAAATCCAGCCCATTCGCTGTGATAAATCTGCTGCCATCACCATCCCTGTAGCCACAGCTTCACCATGCAACCATTCACCATAGCCTAAATATGACTCAATGGCATGCCCAAAGGTATGACCTAAATTCAGTAAAGCACGCTCGCCCTGTTCTTTTTCATCATTGGCGACAATTCGAGCCTTATGCGCACATGAGCGATAAACCGCTTCTGCCAACAACACAGGATCTCGCGCCACCAGAGCTTCCATGTGAGTTTCCAACCATGTTAAAAATTCAAGATCACCCAACAGTGCATATTTGATGACCTCAGCCAAACCTGCAGACAGTTCACGCTCAGGCAAGGTATTCAGCTGAGACATATCTGCCAACACCACTTGTGGCTGCTGAAATGCACCAATCATATTTTTGCCTAGTGGGTGATTAATCCCTGTTTTACCACCGACACTAGAATCGACCTGCGACAACAAGGTGGTTGGTACTTGAATAAAATACACCCCACGCTGGAAACTTGCCGATGCAAAACCTGCCATATCACCAATCACACCACCGCCTAAAGCCAACACGGTGCAATCACGGTTAAAGCCTGCTTCCAACAGCGCATCAAAAATAAGGGTCAAATGCTGAATATCTTTGTATTTTTCCCCATCAGGCAAAATACATGTTGCCACTTTCTTTCCAAGTGCTTCAACGGCAGTCACATAATGACTCAAATACAAGGGTGCAACTGTGGTGTTGGTGACAATCATCACTTGCTGCCCCTTAATATAAGGAGCCAATAAGTCTTTGGGTTGAAGGTCACTGCCTATGAAAATGGGATAACGGCGATCGCCGAGTTCAACATGTAAAGTTTGCATGAAAAGAGTCGCTTTCTACCTAAGATATTTGCTCTGAAACAATCGTATTTAAGATTTTTTGCGCCAAATCTCGCGCAGCACCCTGATTGGTTTCAATAATATAATGTGCTACCTCACGATACAACGGATCACGTATTGCAAGCAAATCACGTAGTCGTTGTTCGGGATTTTCGACTTGAAGTAAAGGGCGGTTTTTGTCGCGATAGGTTCGCTGGAGTTGAATTTCGACAGGAGTATACAGATAAACAACAATACCGCGTTGTTTTAAAAACTCACGATTAGGGGCTTGAGTTACTGCACCACCACCTGTGGCCAGCACAAGTTTATGTCGCGTAGTTAACTCATCAATGACCGCTGTTTCACGACTACGAAACCCTGATTCCCCTTCTTTTTCAAAGATCCATGGAATCGTTGCACCTGTTTTACGCTCAATTTCATGATCACTGTCTAGAAATTCACGCCCTAACAATTCTGCTAAATGTCGTCCTACAGTAGTCTTGCCTGCCCCCATCGGCCCTACCAAATAGATATTTGGTAGGGTTTCAAACTCTTTGCTTAGCAAGGAGTCACCTATAAATTTTGTTTAAATTGAAAATATATTAATGATTTCTTGAAACACTGTCATTAACAATTCGTGGTGTAACAAAAATCAGCAACTCACGTTTGTTATCCGACTTGATATCTTTACGGAATAAACGTCCGATATAAGGGATATCGCCCAAGAACGGAACCTTGGTTTGTGAGTTGGCAGTTTGTTGCTCAAAAATACCACCCAAGACCACAGTTTCACCATTATCTACCAAGACATTGGTATTGACTGCGTTCTTGTTAATAGTGAGCTGACCTGTTGGTGTTGGTGTACCTGGTGAGTCACTAGTGATATTCAATTGCATTTGCACCTTGCCATCTGGCGTAATACTTGGCGTCACGTCCAGACTTAAAGTTGCATCAATAAATTCAGTGGTCGATACAGCATTGGCACCGCCACCTTCAGAAGATTGATATGGAATTTGAGTACCCGATGCGACTTTGGCATTTTGCTTATCTGCAGTCAGTACTTTTGGTGTTGAAATCACTTCACCATAGCCGTCGGCTTGTAATGCAGACAATTCCAAATCCAACATAAAGTCAGATAAACTGATTAAACCAAAGGCAATACGGCTTGCCCCAGGACTGGTCACGCCTAAATCGACATTCAGATTTTGTGGACGTTCAATTTCATATTCCCAACGACCAATACCACCTTCTTCCTCAAACTCTGGCTCACGTAAGTTCCACAAGGTCGTGTCACTACCCCCGACCAACAAATGATTATTGTTGGTGATCCCTTGTGACAAGATGCCCCATTTCACACCCATCTCTTTGGTGAAATCTGTGGTTGCACGTACGATACGTGCTTCAATCATCACTTGCTTCACAGAGACATCAAGCAAGTCAATCATCTGACGGATTTGATCAATTTTTGCTGAAGTATCATTAATAATTAAGGTATTGGTACGTGGATCTACAGACACTGTACCGCGAGGGCTGAGCAAACTGCCCACGCTATCGCCTAGTGGATCAATATTTGAACTAGCATTTACACTTGAACCACCACGTGAATTGGAAGCATTTTTTCCTTCCGTAATAAGCTTCTCAATATCTGCAGCTTTAGCATAGTTCAACTGAATATATTCAGTTTGCAGAGGTGCCAATTTAACACTCTGTGCAATCGCTTTAGCTTCTTCTTCTTCTGCTTTAATCAATTCAGACACTGGCGCAATCCAGATCACGTTACCATTACGACGCTTGTCTAAATTTTTGGTTTTCAGAATAATGTCTAAGGCTTGATCCCAAGGCACATCTTTTAAACGTAAGGTGATATTGCCTTGTACGGTATCTGCAGCCACCATGTTGATGCCAGTAAAGTCTGCTAACAGCTGTAATACACGACGCACTTCGATATCTTGGAAGTCTAATGAAATCTTTTTACCTGTATAGCTTTGTGCTGCACGTGGCTTAAACGGGTTTTTATCAACTGGGCGTTTTAAGCTGATGGTGAGCTTGTCTTCTGCCTGATAGGCCATATATTCATAGCTACCTGCAGCCTGAATGGTGATCACGCCATTGCTACCATCATTATGCGCATCAATGGTTGATACTGGGGTTGCAAAGTCATTCACATTCAGGCGACGAGCCAAATGCGCAGGGACTTTATTGCCCAAAGTACGTACGACAATTTTGCTGCCTTGTTGCTGTACATCTACAGGGGTGTTGCTACCCAATAGGTCAATTACCACCTGACCTTCACCTTCGCCACCACGTTGGAAGCCAATATTGGAAATTCCTTGTGCGCTACGTTGTGCAGTCACTGCTGCAACAGGTGTGGCTGTAGTTGAGTTGATCTTTAAAATAAAGGTATTGCCTTCAACACGTGTCGTAAACGCACCTGCATCAGCCAAGTTCACAGTTAAACGTGAACGCTGCGCATCTGAGCTGACCTCTACAGAACTGGCTTCTTTGGTCGCCACTGCAATACTGTTTTGTTTCAACGTTTGTTGTGCTTTATCAAAGTCTAGAATCAAACGCGCAGGTTGTTCCAACTGATATGCCGCTGGCTGTGGTGGTAAGCCATTGAACATGACACGAATTTCCGTGCCTTGTCCCGGAATTTGCATTGGTACAATATTGGTAATGCTCACTTGGGCATTAGCCACTTGCATCACCGCCATTGCGACTGCGCCCATTGAAAACTGACGGAACAAATTGTTCATTGTATTACCATCCCCAAAAATAAAATCTTTCACACTGTTATTCATTTTTATTCCTTTAATTTATGGCGCAGGCCCAATTAAAACCAAACTTCTTGGACGTTCTACATAACCTTCACGACCATCTGGAATAATCTCGATTAAATCAATTTGCGTTGGTGTAATGTTCACCACACGACCATGATTTACCCCCATATAACTGCCACGCTGGATACGCTCAATTTCACCATCTGGTGTTTGAATCAATGCCAAAATTTGACCATTTTGACGCATACTACCTTTCATGGTCAGTGATTCAAGTGCGTAGTTTTCCAGCGGTTGTAACTGGCGAGCAAGGTTCGGATAAACACGCTTCCCTGCCATAATTTTAAGTTCAGCGGCCAAAGAACTTGGCATAAATGGGCTTTTCAGCTGATGCGCTGCATAGTTGAATGTTGGCGCAGGCTCAAACACGGGTGCAGGCTCAATTGGCAATGGTGGCTGATTACGGATTTCAGCCATTTGTGCATTCACTGCATCAATACGAGAATCACAACCCACCATTAACACAGTTGCTAGTAGAGCCAACGAAAGCTTTTCAATTTTCATTACTGTGCCCCTCCAGCAGTGTTAGCCGCAGTTTGTGTATCTGCACTACCCACGTAACGATATGTCTTCGCTTGCGCTTTATATGTCACTTGTGGAATATCTGTTTTCTTGTCTTTATTTTCAGTCGCCACAATTTCAAAATCATGCATGGTCACAATACGCGGCAATGCAGCGGTACCACTTACAAAAGAACCAAAAGCGTGATAGTCACCTGTTGCTTCAATCGAAATTGGCTGTTCAATAAAGAACTCTTGTTTAATCTCATTCTCTAAGCGAATGTTTTTAAACTTCAAGCCTGAATTAACACCTGTTACGTTGATGTCTTCAACTAAGCCAGGAATCTCAGTTTCTTTCGGCAATTGCTCAAGCTGCTGGTTAAAGTTAGCTTCCATTTCTTGTAATTGCACTTGATATTGTTGCAAATTACGCAATTTAGAATCTTTTTCACGGAACTCGTTTAATAAATTCTGCTCTTGTGCATGCGCTGCAGCAATGGCATCTAACTTCGGCTTAATTACAACAAAGTAACCTAGTGCCGCAATTAAGAAAATAATGAAAATCCAGCAGGTAATTTTGACCGAAAGTGGCCAACCACCATAGTTATTTGGATCAAGGGTATTAAACTGCTGAAAAAACTTCTCAACGGTCATTTTCTTTTTCGGAGCAACAGCAGCTTCCTGATTTACTTCATCAAATTCATCGAGACTCATTGTGCTGCCCCCGCTGCTGATGTTGAATTAGGATCTGTAGCGGTCACTGGAATTGCGATTTCTTCTAAATCAGAAGTCACCACAAATGTGCCATAACTTTCCTCAACACGAGGAACTACAGAACTTGGTGCTTTATCTTTATTTTCTTCTTTGGCTAAGAATGAATTCATAAATGCATTGCGATACCACGGCGATGCTTCCAAATTACGTAAGAATTCTGCAACCGTATTTGGACTTTCTGCCTTGCCTTCAAAGGTAAATTTATTGCCAGTACGCGTCACTTTGGTCAAATACATATTGCTTGGTGTCACACGCACAAGCTCATCCACCAAACGTACTGCAATTGGACGTTGGCTTTGTAAGCCCTGAATCAGCTTCATACGCTCTACAATTGCATTACGCTGTTCTTGTAAGCCTTCCAAAGATTTTAATTGTACATCTAGGTTTTGGTTGGTACTGATGACCAATTGATTGGCTTGTTCTTGATCTGCCAATTTTGCATTGTAGAAAAACCATGCCAATGCGACGGCCAACACCCCTACAGCAGCTGCTGCAATACAAAATACAATAAATTCTTTTTTACGTTTTTCTCTTAGCTCATCGCGCCAAGGGAGTAAGTTAATCTTTGCCATTAATCAAAACTCCTCATTGCTAAACCACATGCCACCATCAAAGATGGTGCATCACTTTCAATTCTTTTAATGTCGATTTGTGGAGAGAAGCCCATTTGCAAGAATGGATTGGCAATGGTCACACGGTAGCCCAGTTTTTGCTGCAATAATTTCGCAAGACCTGGAATATTGGCATTCCCCCCTGCCAATAAAATGTGATCAATTTCGTTAAATTGTGAAGATGAAAAGAAGAACTGCAATGAACGTGCGGCTTGTTGTACCACAGCCTCCAAGAACGGTTCTAACACCTCAACGTCGTAATCATCTGGCAAGGTACGGCTCTTTTTGGCACGTCCCGCTTCTTCATACGATAGACCATAACGGTTTTGAATTTCTTGAGTCAGCTGTTTACCGCCAAAGGTTTGCTCACGCGTGTAAATAATTTTGTTATTTTGCAGAACCGACAATGTGGTCATGGTGTGACCAATGTCTAAAATACCAATCGTGTTCACACCCATTGGCAGGGTATCGGAGAACACTTTAAAGGCATTTTCAATTGCAAAACTTTCAACATCAGCAATTTTGGCAGTCAATCCACCCAACTTTAATGCTTCAACTCGTGCTTCCACGTTTTCTAAACGGGTGGCCACCAGTAACACATTGACACGGTTTGGATTGGCTAAGCGATCTGGTAAAACTTCAAAATCCAGACTGACTTCGTCTAATGGGAATGGAATATATTGCTCGGCGTCCATACGAATTTGAACTTCACGCTCATCGCTGGTCATATCTGCATCCATTTCAATGATTTTGGTAATTACCATTGATGTTGGAATTGCTAAAGCTGCAGATGTAGATTGCGTGTTTGCTAAGTTCAATGCACGTTCAAGCGCATCCCCGACTGCTTCTGGATTGAGAATATTTTTTTCGACCACACTGCCTTCTGGAAGAGGGACCAGCGCATAGCTTTCGACCCAATATCTCCCATTCTTAACAGAGAGTTCTAATAACTTAACAGAAGTAGAACTAATATCTACACCTATTAACCCCTTACTTGGCTTACGATATAACCTACGCACAATAGTACCATTCCTATTATTTTTTTATCCCCAAAAAAATTTAACCTACTAATCTGCGCTGGTCTATAATTTTTTACGGATACAATAATTCATCTAACAATCCGTAAATCTACTCGCTATACTGACCAGCAATTAGTTTGCTATTAGCGCTTATTAAAACGCACTTGTTATGAAAAAGCTATCTTGTTCGGGTCGTGTTCATCCATTTTTTTTGATCATTATTATAATTTTGGTCGCAATACCGATGGGTTTCTATGGCATGTATCTCTATATTGCCCCATCTTTGCCAGAAATGACCACCTTAAAAAAAGCACCATTACTAAAGCCATTGCAGGTTTACAGTGCCGATAATGAGCTGATTGCAGAGTACGGTGGCAAACTTTCTGTACCTGTTGATTACGAACATATTCCTGAAAAATTTATTTTAGCTTTTTTGGCTGCCGAAGATTCTGCCTTCTTTGAACACAGTGGCATTAGCTTCAAAGGCCTTGGGCGTGCTGTGAGTGAAGCGGTAACGGGCTCTAATGTGCAAACAGGTGGCTCTACCATTACCATGCAAGTTGCGAAAAATTATTATTTAAGCCCTGAACGCACCCTAAAACGCAAACTGACCGAAATTTTTTTAGCACGAAAAATTGAACAGAACCTGAGTAAAGAAGAAATTTTGACCTTGTACGTCAATAAAATCTTTTTGGGTAAAAATGCTTATGGTATCGCGGCAGCTGCAAAAATTTATTACAACAAAAGCTTAGAAGAACTCTCTATTGCACAAATGGCAATGATTGCAGGTTTACCCAAAGCACCGTCACGCTATAACCCTGTCGTCAATCCTGAACGTGCTTTAGAACGTCGTAACTGGATTTTAGGACGCATGTTGCAATTAGGGTATATCAACCAAAATGAATACCAAAAAGCGATCGCTGAACCCATTAATCTAGATATGCCTGATCGTAGCATCAGCAATAAACACCCATATATTGGCGAAATGGTTCGTTCAGAATTGGTGAAAAAGTTTGGTGAACAAGCGGTAGATTCTGGCTACAAAGTCTACACCACAGTAGACAGCAAGCGTCAAATGTACGCAGAACAAGCCGTACAGGAAGGTTTGGAAGCCTATGATCGCAGACATGGCTGGCGTGGCGCTGAAGCGCATGACAAGCCTCTTACAGAGTTTCGTGCCTATGCCAATACCTACCCGGCCCAAGTCACGAAAGTGCTGAACAATTCTTTTGAAGCCTTAATGCAAGATGGTTCAACCGTAACGGTACCTTGGTCTGGGATGTCTTGGGCACGTCCCTACCGCAATGCCAATAGCGTTGGCAATGCACCCAGTCGTGCTGCACAAGTTGTAAAAGTTAAAGATATTGTACGTTTACGTCCAAATGACAATAAAACCGCATGGGCATTGGTACAAGTACCCAAAGTGCAAGGACAATTGGTTGCAATCAACCCCAATAACGGTGCCATTGAAGCGTTGGTCGGTGGTTACAACTTCTATCAATCTAAATTTAACCGCACCTTACAGGGTTGGCGCCAGCCAGGTTCTATCATTAAACCCTTTGTTTATGCACTGGCTTTAGAGCGTGGCATGACCCCACACACCATGGTCAACGACAGCCCCATTACCATTGGAAAATGGTCGCCACGTAACTCCGATGGTCGCCATTTGGGTATGATTCCATTGCGCCGTGCGTTGTATTTATCACGTAACACAGTATCTGTACGTTTATTACAGGACGTTGGGATTGAACGTACCCGTCAGTTGTTTATGGATTTTGGTTTGCAGGAAGATCAGATTCCGCGCAACTACACCATTGCATTAGGCACACCACAAGTCTTGCCTATTCAAATGGCGACAGGTTATGCCACCTTTGCCAACGGCGGTTACCGCATTCAACCACACTTCATTAACCGCATTGAAGATGCCTATGGCAAAGTGATTTACCAAGCCAACCCTGAATATGCTTGTATTACCTGTATTAATGCCAAAGAACAAATGATAGAAAGTGCCGAAGCCACAACACCTGATGATGAAGTGATTGAAGTCACCAATCAAAAATTGGCAGAGGCAGAAGTTGCGCAAAATTCAAAAATTTTGGCAGAACGCAGTCAGTACAAACAAGCTCAGCGTATTCTAAAATCTAGTTCTGCCTATGATATGTCCAATATTTTACGTGATGTGATTCAACACGGTACTGGTCGTGCTGCGCTCAGAATTGGCCGTGGTGATATTGGCGGAAAAACAGGAACCACCAATGATGCCAAAGATGCATGGTTTGCGGGCTTTAACAGCAAGCTGGTGACTGTGGCCTGGGTCGGGTTTGACCAACCGACCACTTTAGGTCGTCGTGAATACGGTGGTGTGGCCGCTTTACCAATTTGGACGGACTTTATGGGCAATGCGCTCAAAGGCACACCCGAAGCCTGGGTAAGCTTGGACAACAAAGCCAAAGCACCACAGCGTGAGCTGAATCAACTGACGGCAGAACAGCAACAAGATTACCGTGCATCTCCACCTTTGGCACGTCCGTTGTATCGCCCTGCACCTGCTGCACCGGTACGTGCGCCTGAACGCGATTTTGATGACTTGCCAGGCGAGGAAGTATTGATTCCAGACAACAACACGCCACCACCAATGCAAACGCCAGAAAATGCACCGACCAAACCAACGCCTGCACCTAAACCTGCACCCGATGCTTTGGAAAACTTAATTGATGAAGTCTTGTAAGCACAGACACCATCAGCTAGCAAAAAGCCCTCATTCGCAATGATGAGGGCTTTTTTATGAGCACAGCTTGGACTTGAATAGCAGCCCGATTTTTAAAACCTAGCGCTTACTTTTTTTGGAACAGGTAAATTTGATGTTGTGCAGATAGTTCAAATTGAGCATGTTGCTCTAATGCCTGACGACGCTCAGGTTTGGCCTTATAGGCATAAGGTGTCATCGCAATCAAATGTTTTAAATCTGTTTGACTGAGCTGTAACGGTGTCTTCACCACACTGGCATCCACCAATTCAAAAGCATCTTGTAATTGAGTAACAAATTTTTCAGGCTCATGCGGTTTGACATCTTCAAACAAGGCCTGACGCATGGCCAGCAAGTGTTCAGGCGCTGGCGTAACCACCAGCAAATAGCCTTGGGGCTTGAGTACCCGTAAAATTTCCTGCTTGGGTATTGGACTAAACAAACTGCTGCAAACATCAATGCAATGATCCAACACAGGCAAAGTTGCACCTGTACCCACCACCCAAGTCACTTCTGAATTCAGTTTAGCCGCCACTTGTACTGCATTTTTGGCAATATCTACCCCTACACATTGCATGACTTCAGCTTGCATAGCTGCCGTGTAATAACCTTCGCCACAACCAATATCTAGCAGGTTTTCTATACGCAGTTCACGCAATTTTTGTACCACTGCCTGTTGCAAAGGTGCATAGTGCCCCGCACTTAAAAAGGCACGGCGCGCCTGTACCGAAGCAGGTGTATCCCCTGGGTTTTTACTGTGTTTATGCTGCACGACATGCAAGTTGACATAGCCTTGTTTCGCAACATCATAACTGTGGTTGCTGGCACAGCGCCACGTTCTGTCATGCAGTTGTAAGACCTGTCGACACACAGGACACATCAGCAGATTCATGATTTTCTCCAAAGCAGGCGGCATAAAAAAGTCGGCAGGTGCCGACTTTTCAAGGTTTTTCGGTTCTTTTGGCTTAGCGTAATTTTAAGGTCATTAGACCCAAAACCACCAGCATAATTGTAATAATCCAGAAGCGAATCACTACTTGGGTCTCACGCCAGCCTTTCTTTTCGTAGTGGTGATGCAACGGCGCCATTAAAAAGACACGTTTATTGCGCATGCGCAGTGAACCAATTTGCAGGAATACTGAAATGGCTTCCACCACAAATACACCGCCCATAATTGCAAAGACGATTTCCTGACGTACCATTACAGCAATAGTACCCAGCATTGCCCCCAAAGACAGTGCGCCCACATCGCCCATAAACACTTGTGCAGGATGCGCGTTATACCACAGGAATGCCAAGCCAGCACCAATCATTGCTGCGCAGATCACCACCAGTTCAGAGGCATATTTCACATAAGGAATATGTAGATAATCTGCAAAGCGAACATCCCCCGCCAAGTAGGCAAATACGCCCAAACCTGCAGCAACCAGTACGATTGGCATAATTGCCAAACCGTCTAAACCATCGGTCAGGTTGACTGCATTCGAGGCACCGTTAATCACCAAATAGGTAAAGATAATAAAGCCAATACCCAATGGAATTAGTGACAAAGGAATGCTGAAATCTTTAAAGAATGGGATCAAGACATCCAGCATATCTGCAGTTTGCGCAGGGTTTGGCTGTTGGGTTGCAATCACATACAACGCAATACCTGCCCCTAACGATGCCACCGAAGTCCAGAAGAACTTTTTACGTGCTGGCAAGCCAGCATTGTCTTTGTAGCGAATTTTAATCCAGTCATCCGCCCAGCCTACAGCGCCAAAGATCACCATGACCGCAAGTACAATCCAGACATAAGGGTTAGATAAGTCTGCCCATAACAACGTGGAAATACCAATCGAGAGCAGGATTAATACCCCACCCATGGTAGGTGTACCCATCTTTTTGGCATGCCCTTCTGGCGCATAAGAACTGACTGCTTGACCGTATTTCAATGCTTGCAGTTTACGAATCATCACAGGGCCAAGCACCAAGCCAATGCCAAGTGCAGTCAATACACTCAGTAATGAACGTAATGTTAAATAACGAACCACTTGAAACGAACTGTGATAGCCCGCAAGCTGTTCAAATAACCATAACAGCATTTAAATTTTCTCCATCAATGCAGCCATCAACGTTTCCATATGGGTATAACGAGAACCTTTGAATAGGAAACTCATGGACTGAGGTTGATGTGTTTTTACCAGATCAATTAAAAATGGCAAGGCTTGTTCCTGCGTTACAAAGGCCTGTAATTTTTTTCCAAATTGGGTGCTACGTGCGCCCTCTTGAGTCGCAGGTGAAAATTCACCCACAGCCACCACAAAATTAATGCCACGAATAGAAACTAAATCCCGTCCTAGCATATAGTGTTGCTGTGCCGCACTATTGCCGAGCTCACCAATATCACCTATCACCATGACCCGCACACCCGTTTGCTGCGCCAAAACTTCACCTGCAGCACGCATAGAAGTTGGATTGGCATTATAGGTGTCATCAATGAACAAATGTGCGCCTTGATGAATAAAGTTTAAACGGCCTTTTGCCCCTTGTGCTTGCTCCAAGCCCGCCACAATATCATCTAAACTCACTCCAATTGCCAGTGCAAAGGCTGCAGCAGCCGTAGCATTTTTTACATTGTGTTCGCCGGCAAAAGGTAAATTGACCTGACGTATGCCTTGTGCGGTATTTAAGCAAAAACTTGCCGATTGTGGCTGCAACTGAATTTCTGTGGCAAAAACATCACCGCCTTCACCAAAACTTAGACGCTGTTCTGACTGAACGGCTTGTTGAATCTGTTCAGCAAAATCATCGGCAGCAGGCACAATGGCAGTACCTTGTGGTGCAAGATGTGCATAGATTTCTGACTTCGCCCGACAAATGCCCTCACGTCCACCAAATTCACCCAAATGTGCCGTACCAATATTGATAATGCCTGCCACATGCGGCTGCACCAAGTTTGAAGTGTAATCGATTTCACCTTGATGACTGGCACCCAATTCCATTACGGCATATTGATGGCTTGTGTTCAATTCCAGCAACATCATCGGCACTCCCAAATCATTATTCAGGTTGCCACGGGTAATTAAGGTCGGTGCCAAACGTGACAAAATACTGCCGAGCATTTCTTTGGTGGTGGTTTTACCACTGCTGCCTGTTAAAGCAATCACTTTTAATTGTGGATGTTGCTGACGACGAAAGGCACCCAAGTGTCCTAAGGCTAAACGGGTGTCAGATACCACGAGCTGACAAATATCTGCGTCGACAGGCTGGCTGACAATCGCCATTGAACAGCCCTGGGTCGCCACTTGAGCCACAAAGTCGTGTGCATCAAAACGCTCACCTTTTAATGCCAAAAAGGCATCGCCTGCTTCTGCATGCCGTGAATCAGTCAAAATACGTTTAATCTCGCCCTGTGGTGTTTGTCCGTTCAGCCAATAACCTTGTGTTGCCTGTTGCAATTGTTCTGTAGTCCAAGGTTCTAAAATTGCAGTACTGGTGGTGGAAGTGTGCATACAAATTCCTTATTGCGCAGGGTAAGCAGAAGGTGAGCAATGTTGTGCATCTATCGCAGCTTGCACTTCAATCACATCATCAAACCAGTGTCTTACCCCATCTATTTCTTGATAATTTTCATGACCTTTGCCTGCAATCAACACAATATCACCTGCCTGTGCATGTTGAACGGCATATTTAATCGCTTCGCGGCGATCATGAATTTCATGTGTTTGTGCCACTGACAAATCTACACCTGCCTGCATATCGGCAAAAATTTGCAAAGGATCTTCTGTGCGTGGGTTATCTGAGGTCAAGAGCACGACATTGGCATAATCCAGTGCTGCTTGGGTCATAAGTGGGCGTTTGCCACGGTCACGGTCACCACCACAACCAAATACTGCCCAAAGCTGTGCGCTGACATGGCGTTTTAGGGTTTGCAGTACTTGAATCAAGGCATCTGGGGTATGTGCATAATCCACCACAAATAAACGCTCTGCATCACGCAGCACTTGCATACGGCCTGGCGCACCTTTCAGTTGTGGTACAGTCGCAATCAAGTCAGTCAACTCAAAACCTGCCTGCTCAGCCGCAATTAAACTCGCCACCAAGTTTTCAACATTAAAATGCCCGAGCAATGGACTTTGCACCACATATTCTGCCGTAGCAGTTTGTAAATGGAAACGTACGCCATTCAGACTGTATTCAATTTGCTGTACTTGATAATCAGCCGCTTGCTGAGTTGAATAAGTCAAAATTTTCGGTTGTGCAGGATTCTGCTGCGCAGCTTGCAGCATGATCTCAGCATATTCATCATCCAAATTAATAATCGCGACTTTTAAACTGGCAAACTGAAACAACATGGCTTTAGCGGCAGCATAGGCTTCCAAAGTGCCGTGATAATCCAAATGATCACGGCTCAGGTTGCTGTATACCGCAATTTCGATGTCGCAACCATTTAAGCGACCTTGCTCTAAGCCATGTGAACTGGCTTCAATTGCAGCAAATGCTGCCCCTTGCTGGGCGTAATTGTGCAAAGCATTTTGTAGTTGCAAGGCATCCAACGTCGTGTGCGTTGAAGCTTCTAAATTCGGTAAAATGCCGTTACCTGTTGTGCCCATGACCGCGCAGCGTTGATCTTGCAACATCAACAATTCAGCAATTAAACGTGAAATGGTGGTCTTGCCATTGGTGCCTGTGACCGCAAGTATGCGTGCCAAACGTACAGGTTGCACGGCTTGTAAATATTGTTTTTGCCACTGCCCCATGCGCTGACGCACATCTGACACCACCAAATTATGCGCTACCGCCAATGGTATTTCTGAAATCACTGCCAAAGCACCTTGTGCTAAAGCGGCTTGGGCAAATGCAACGGTTTTTTCAGGCTGTGACAAACTGGTCAGGGCGATAAAAATTTGACCTGAACGTACATGACGGCTGTCCAGTTGAAAGCCCTGAAATTCTTGTGTCATCCAATCTGCAACGCTTGCTGTGCGGTAAATATCTTGAAAGCGAATCGACATGCGTCACCTGTTATGGAGTGTTGGGAGTTTCTAAAGGTTTATCTAAAGGTACGTTCATTAAACGTAACGATTCTTGCATCACACGAGCAAACACAGGCGCTGCCACCAAACCACCATAATACTGACCCGTTGGGTTTTCTACGACCACCACCATCGCCAAACGTGGATCACTCACTGGGGCAACCCCTGCAAATAAAGCACGATATTCAGTTTGTGAGTAACCTTTACGGTCTGCACGAAGTTTATGTGCCGTCCCTGTTTTACCTGCAACCCGATAGCCTGGAATATTGGCTTGACGAGCAGTACCGCCTGGCAAGGTCACCGCTTCCATCATCAGCATCACTTGATCGGCAATTTTGGCATCCACAATTTGCTCACCTTTGGGCTGTTCTTCCAGCTTATATAGGCTAAGCGGCATTTTAACGCCTTTATTGGCCAGCATGGCATAAGCATCTGCCAATTGCAGCACAGTGGCATTTAAACCATAGCCATAGGACATGGTCGCCACTTCTGATACATTCCATTTACTTGGCGGCAAGATTAAACCTGCACTTTCCCCCGGGAATTTAACGGCAGAACGTGCACCAAAACCGAGTCGTTTATAGAAAGTTGGTAAAGTTGCATAAGGCAACGACAAAGCAATTTTCGCCACACCTACGTTAGATGATTTTTGAATAATCCCCGCCAAAGTCAGTGACCCATAATTACGAGTATCGCGAATGGTGTGATTGCCCACCCGCATTGAACCACCACTTAAATTAACCACGGTATTCGGTGAATATTTACCGCTTTCCAGTGCCATTGCCACTGTCATTGGTTTCATGGTCGAACCCGGCTCAAAAGAATCGACCGCGCCACGGTTACGCATCGCATCTTTGTTCGATAAGCTTTTTTTGTCATTCGGGTTGTAAGATGGCCAACTGGTCATTGCCAGAATTTCACCTGTTTTGACATCCACCGCAATTGCAGTTGCCGAACGTGCATTATTGGCGACACCAGCTGCGGTTAATTCACGGTACATAATGTACTGCAAACGTGAGTCAATACTTAAGGTGATATTTTCACCCGGTTCTACTTCTTTAATGACTTCAGGGTCTTTAACTCGGTTGCCTTTTTTGTCACGGATGATTTGCTGTTCGCCATCTACACCAGCCAAACGGGTATTCAGCTGCATTTCCAAGCCTTCAATACCTGTGCCCTCACTGTTGGTCAAACCAATAATTTGTGCATTCGGCTGCGGCTGTGGGTAATAACGCTTATAGTTTTTTTCGGTATATACCCCTTGGAAATTGCGTTTTAAAATCAGTTCTGCCTGTTGCGGTGGCACTTCTTTTTGCAGCACCAAATAACGTGAGCGTGGACGCTCATTCATTTTTTGTTTGAGTTCCTGACGATCCATGCCAACCGCATCGGCCAATTCATCTAAATTTAAGTTTTTATCTGGTAACTGACGACGCAATTTACGGCTAGTCGGATTTTTCTCCAGCTCTGCGGTAATTTCATCAAACAGCTTTTCATTGTCAAAATAATCACGTGGATCAATCACCACTTTCATAATTGGGGTACTAATTGCCAAAGGCACGCCATTGCGGTCATAAATCACCCCACGCATGGCTTTTAGTTTTTCAGTTCTTAAAATATTGGCATTGGCTTTGTTTTGTAAAAAATCATGGTTGATAATTTGCACATAGAATGCCCGCCCCACCAGTGCCACGAACACCAGTAGAACCACGTTCCACATTAAGTAAAAACGCCACATTTCAACATGAATGGCATTTTTTCCAGTGACCGATTGTTGTTTCTTTCGGGTTTGCTTTTTACGCGCATCAACCATGTGCCAGCCGCCTTATTGTTCTGAAGTTGTAGGCAAAGAAATCACCACCGTTTGTGCTGCAGGCGGAGAATACATGCGCAGCTGCGTCACAGCACGGGTACCAATTTGTGCTGTTGCCCCAAAGGTTTGTTGCTCAATCAGTAAACGCCCCCATTCTGCATTTAAGTCGTCACGCTCGCGGTTAAACGAACTGAGCTGACGATAATCATGACGATACTCAAACACTTGAAATACCACCATAATTGCACTAATAAACACCAGTGCCAACAAAATAAAATAAGCGACCATTTTTTTTAGTCGTGATGGCGTTAGATTTTTTTCTACAGCGTCTGTTTTCATTATTGGCCTTTTCAAGCTAATCGTTCTGCAACACGTAACCATGCACTGCGTGAGCGTGGGTTGGCTTTCACTTCAGCATCACTGGCACGTACCCGCGCAATTTTTTTCAGGCGTCTCGTATCTTGTTGCTGTTGTGGCAAGCCCCAGCCCGTATCTTCAGGCAAGCTCGATTCTTTTTGAATAAACTGTTTGATTAAACGATCTTCCAAAGAGTGGAAGCTAATCACCGCCAAACGGCCTTGGGGCTTTAACACCTCGACCGCCTGCGGCAAGAAGGTTTCAATATCTTCTAATTCTTTATTAATCGCAATACGAATGGCCTGAAAGGTGCGAGTAGCAGCGTGTTTGTTCTTTTCCCATTTCGGGTGCGCCACTTTTACAATTTCAGCCAATTGTGCCGTGGTCTCAATATAGCCTGCCTGTTTAATGGCTTTGGCAATACGGCGGCTATAGCGCTCTTCGCCATATTGGAAAATCACATTGGCCAAAGCTTCTTCTGCAATATCGACTAACCATTCTGCTGCAGTTGGCCCCTGAGAGTTGTCCATACGCATATCGAGTGGACCATCTTTCATAAAACTAAAGCCACGCTCGGCCTGATCCAATTGCGGTGAAGACACACCTAAATCGGCCATCACACCATCTACCTGTGTAATGCCTAAAGCATTCAATTCTTGCTGTAGGTCGGCAAAACTGGCATGAATAATCTGAAAACGAGAATCTTGCTGAGCCAATTCCGCTGCCACTGCCAATGCTTGCGGGTCTTTATCAAATGCATAGACCCGTGCCTGTGCATCAAGTTTGGACAATAACAAACGGGTATGACCACCACGACCAAAGGTGGCATCGACATAAATTCCTGTATTGCGATCTGCCAACATGGCATCAACAGTTTCATGAAGTAATACAGAAATATGCGACATAGGGTTCAATCAATACAGCTAAAATGTAACTGCACATTATTACCTTGTTTTGACAAAGCTCCAAACGTCTTTTTGTAGATAAATATTACTTTTCATAGGGAAATCCGTTTTTGGCTTTTTTTAGACACAAAAAAATCTCCGTAGAGATTTTTTTGTGTGTTGATCTGATGATCAATCAGACGACAGCGAAGTATTGCTTAACGCTTAGAATTATAAATTTGGTCAAAAATCGCACCATTCACAAAGTGTGTTTTTTGTGCATTTGCCCAACCACCAAAAACTTCATCAATAGTGAACGTTTTTAGCTTTGGAAATTGTGCTGCATATTTTGCCAACACTTTTTCATTACGTGGGCGGTAGAAATGCTTAGCTGCCATTTCCTGACCTAAAGGTGAATATAAATAGTTGATATAACCTGTCGCCAACCATTTATTGCCATTTTTCTCTACCGTACGGTCTACCACAGCCACTGAAGGTTCAGTCAAAATAGAAATTGAAGGATAAACAATATCAAACTTGTCTTTACCTAAAGTTTTTAAGGTCACTAAGGCTTCGTTTTCCCAAGTTAAAAGCACATCACCAATGCCACGCTCAGCAAATGTCGTCATAGAAGCGCGTGCCGCAGAGTCCATCACTTTCACATTGTGGTACATCTTGCCCACAAATTCCTGTGCTTTGGCTTTAGAACCACCCGGTTGCTTCTCTGCATAACCCCAAGCCGACAAATACACCCAACGTGGCAAGCCGCCAGTTTTCGGGTTTGGCGTAATAATTTCTACGCCCGGTTTGGTTAAGTCCTTCCAGTCTTTAATCTGTTTTGGGTTACCTTTACGTACCATAAATACGATGGTTGAGGTATATGGCGCAGAGTTATGTGGGAACTCTTTTTGCCAACCTGCTTGGATTTGCCCTGACTTTACAATTTCTTCAATGTCGTTAGCCAAGGCCAAAGTCACCACATCGCCCTTTAAGCCATCTACCACCGAACGGGCTTGCTTGCCCGAACCACCATGCGACTGCTTGAAATTTACAGTGATACCCGTACGTTTTTTCCAGTACTGACCAAACGACTGGTTAAATTCATCATAAAATTCGCGGGTTGCATCATAAGATACATTTAAAAACTGACGATCTGCAGCCTGAGCAGTCGTTGCAGCAAAACCTGTTGCCAATAGCGCAGCAGCTAATAAAGCTTTGAATTGAGTTTTCATTACAGCACACATCATCTTTAAACTGCCGCCAATATATGCAATCCCATCACGCTGCGCAATTCAGTAAAATGAGGCAAAATATCCAAATAATTAAATCATTTCAGCTTAAGCATTTATTTTTATTCACTTTAAAGTTTAAAATCTCGCTTATTCCAAATTTATACCTTTTTGTGAATTGGATATACAAAAATCGAATAATGATTTCAGGTTATTTCGTATTTTTAATCTCCATCAAGCTCATCACAATTGTTCTAACACTATTTTTATTGTGACTTTTGTAATAATCTTCACGATCTCTCCACACTTGTTTGTTACAACATGTTCTAAATGACAGATCATCTGCAAAATCGGTATATAGTCAATCCTGATTATTTACTATTTTGAAAAAAGTGTGACGCAAGTCTACTTTTTGGATGCTTTTTTGTGATTAAATGGTAACGGTATTAGAACAACTTATAAATTGTCAGTGCATTCATAAACAAAGGGGGAAATCAGAATGACATCTAAACTGATCTTGGCAACACTCATTAGCTTAAGCTCACTTGCTACGGTTAGCCATGCTGCAGTCATAAAGTCGGCTGAAACTAAAAGCAGCCTTGCACCTGCAAAAAACTCCCTAATTGAAAAAGCCATTACCCAGCAAAAACAGGCAGACAAGCAAAAATTTGAATCAAATAATGATTTAAAAGTACTGACCTCGATTAATGTTGCACCGACACAAAGCTTCTTTGCTTTGCAAAACCAACGTTTCAGCCGTTTTGTGCAAGCCTTATTCCCGCAAGGCAACTCATAAGCAACACCCAATTTCACTGCCTTTGATCCCCTTTTCAAAAGCAGCCGAACTGCCCAAGTACAGAATGTTGAATTTAACATTAAGTACTTGGGCTTTTTCGTTATAATAGTTTCAATTTACATTTTGAATTATTTTTGGTTATGACTGTTCGTACTCGTATTGCCCCATCTCCTACTGGCTTCCCGCACGTGGGAACGGCTTATATCGCCTTATTTAACTTATGTTTTGCCAAACAGCATGGCGGTGAGTTTATTCTTCGTATTGAAGATACCGACCAACTGCGTTCAACACCTGAATCTGAAAAAATGATTTTGGATTCATTGCGTTGGTTAGGCTTAAACTGGGCAGAAGGTCCAGATGTTGGTGGTCCTCATGCACCATACCGCCAATCTGAACGTATGGACATTTACAAGCAATATGCCTTGCAACTGGTTGAACAAGGCCATGCTTTTTACTGTTTCGCAACTGCAGAAGAACTGGATCAGATGCGTGCAGAACAGCAAGCACGTGGTGAAAGCCCTCGCTATGATGGTCGTGGCTTGAATCTTTCTACAGATGAAGTACAGCGTCGTTTAGCTGCAGGTGAACCGCATGTGATCCGCATGAAAGTCCCAACCGAAGGCGTATGTAAATTTAACGATATGCTGCGTGGTGAAGTGGAAATTCCATGGGCGCAGGTCGACATGCAAATTTTGCTCAAAACCGATGGCTTACCAACTTACCATCTAGCCAACGTGGTAGATGACCATTTAATGCAAATCACTCACGTAATTCGTGGCGAAGAATGGATTCCATCTGCACCCAAACATCAATTGCTATATCAATATTTTGGTTGGGATATGCCTGTGTTGTGTCACATGCCATTGTTGCGTAACCCAGATAAATCTAAATTATCTAAACGTAAAAACCCAACTTCAATTAACTACTACAAAGATATTGGGGTACTGCCAGAAGCCTTACTGAACTACTTAGGCCGTATGGGTTGGTCAATGCCAGATGAAAGTGAAAAATTCACGTTAGCCGAAATGATTGAACACTTTGATATTCAGCGTGTATCACTAGGTGGCCCAATTTTTGATGTAGAAAAATTGAACTGGCTGAATGGTCAATGGATTAAAGCATTATCTCCTGCTGAACTGCTGGATACCTTGCTTGCATGGAAAGCAGATCGTGCCAAGCTTGAAGATATTGCGGTCGCAATTCAACCACGTATTAACTTGTTGTCTGAAGCGGTGAATTGGTCTGCTCATTACTTCAACCATTTCCCAAGCTTGAGCAAAGAACAGTTTGAAAGCAAAAAGCTATCTGAAGAACAAGTGCGTCAAAGTCTGCAATTTGCCATTTGGCGTTTAGAAAGCCTATTTACTTGGAACAATGACACCGTGAGCCAAACTCTCATGGATTTGGCCAACCAAATGGAAATCAAATTGCGTGATTTCATGCCTGCTTTCTTTATTGCTATTGCAGGTTCAACTGCGTCTACGCCAGTCATGCAAACCATGGTCACCATTGGCCCTGACCTAACTTTTGCACGTTTGCGCAATGCCTTAGAAGTTGTAGGCGGCCCAAGCAAAAAAGAAGTTAAAGTCTGGGAAAAACTGAATGAAAGCATCAAATTGCCGAAAAATGATGCAATTGATCCAGCTTAATTCATTTTTTTGTTGACGTGTGAACGCAATAGCCCTAATATTGCGCTCACACAGACTGGGGTCATAGCTCAGTTGGTAGAGCGCTACAATGGCATTGTAGAGGTCAGCGGTTCGATCCCGCTTGACTCCACCAAGTTTAAATAAGGCTTTACCTGTGTTGCCTCATCAAGTCCCTATCGTCTAGAGGCCTAGGACATCGCCCTTTCACGGCGGTAACCGGGGTTCGAATCCCCGTAGGGACGCCATATTCAAGATGAATATAAAGCACCTATCTTCATCTTATAAAGAAGCTCAAGCAACGACTTGGGCTTTTTTATTGCCCTGTTTTCTGACAGACTGTTTTTTATTTGTCGCACATTTCGTTAGAATAACAATTAGATCAGAATTTTGGAGTTGTAATGCAATACCGATGCCCTAAATGTCAAAGCCCAAAAATCATGCCTGTTGCACAGGCAGGTCAAGCAACGCCACGTCCTGTTGTGCCTAAAAGCTTGGTGATGCTCATTCCTGCGGTATTTGTATTATTGCTTCTGGTTTTAATTAGTATTGCCATGTGGATTTTTGGCGATGGTGCAGGCACGACTTTACAAAGCATTACTGTAGCGGTATTTGTTGTATGTGTGATTGCAGGCTTCTTGTTCTACCGTGATTTGCCTGATTTTAAAATTTCCATGCAGGCCTTTATGCAGTCGCAAAAACAATGGAAGTGCCGTGAATGTTCACATGAGTGGGAAGTTTAAACACTGTTACTCTTTTCAGATTTCACATCATGCTGTTGTTTTGATACTCAATCAGCATGATTGAATGAACACAAAAAAACCAGCCCTAAGGCTGGTTTTTTATTTAGAAACGTCCGGAATAATTACACACCGATTTTGCGATATTTTTGACGCTTGGTTACTAAGTCATCACCATCACGTTTGCGACGATATTCTTCGAATTCAGTATAGTTACCAGTGAAGAATTCTGGTGTTTCACCTTCAAATGACAAGATATGCGTTGCAATACGGTCTAGGAACCAACGGTCATGCGAGATCACCATTACAGTACCTGGGAATACCAGAATGGCATCCTCAAGTGCACGTAAAGTTTCGATATCCAAGTCGTTTGACGGCTCATCCAGCAGGATCACGTTAGCGCCCATTTGCAGGATTTTGGCAAGTTGTAAACGGTTACGCTCACCACCCGACAATTGACCCACACGTTTTTGCTGATCTTGACCTTTGAAGTTAAAGCGACCGATATAGGCACGAGATGCGATTTCGTATTCACCAATACGCAAGATGTCTAAACCGCCAGACACTTCTTCCCAAACAGTTTTGTTGTCGTCTAAGGTGTCACGAATCTGACCCACGTAAGCCACTTTAACCGACTCACCCAGCGTTACCGTACCGGTATCTGGTTGCTGTTCGCCAGTCATCATACGGAATAGCGTCGTTTTACCTGCACCGTTCTCACCGACAATACCAACAATGGCACATGGTGGTACTGAAAAGCTCAAGTCTTTATACAGGGTACGGTCGCCAAACGATTTGCTGATCCCTTCAACTTCAATCACCTTGTTGCCCAGACGTGGACCAGGTGGAATGTAGATTTCAGAAGTTTCGTTACGTTGCTGGAATTCACGCGAGTTAAGCTCTTCAAAGCGTTCCATACGTGCTTTGTTTTTCTTTTGCTGACCTTTGGCATTAGAACGAACCCATTCAAGTTCTTTTTTCAATGCTTTCGCAAAAGACTCTTCTTGCTTCTGTTCTTGCTCTAGACGCGCGTTCTTTTGCTCTAACCAAGAAGAGTAGTTACCTTGGTATGGAATACCATGTCCACGGTCAAGTTCTAGAATCCATTCAGCCACGTTATCTAGGAAGTAACGGTCGTGCGTAATCGCGACGATGGTACCTGGGAAGTCTTTCAAGAAACGTTCTAACCATGCAACAGATGAGGCATCCAAATGGTTGGTCGGTTCGTCTAGTAGCAACATATCTGGTTTAGACAAAAGCAAACGGCAAAGTGCTACACGACGGCGTTCACCACCAGAAAGCTTAGAAACGTCTGCGTCCCAAGCAGGCAGGTTCAGTGCTGCAGCAGCTTGATCCATCTGGTTTGCAAGGTTGTGTGCATCCCAAGTTTGAATAATAGCTTCAAGCTTTTCTTGCTCTTTGGCTAGTGCGTCAAAGTCAGCATCTTCAGCCGCATATTCAGCGAAGACTTCATCAAGACGAGCCAAAGCATCAAGTGGCTCACGCAAGCCATCTTCCACGTTACCACGAACGTCTTTACTCTCGTCCAAAGGTGGTTCTTGCTCAAGATAACCAATTTTGATGCCTGGCTGCGCACGTGCTTCACCCGAGAAATCTTTGTCTACGCCCGCCATAATACGGAGCAACGTCGATTTACCTGCACCGTTTAAACCAAGCACACCAATTTTCGCACCTGGGAAAAATGATAAAGAGATGTCTTTCAGGATTTCGCGCTTAGGCGGAACCATTTTCGACACTCGGTTCATCGTATAAATATATTGGGCCACGTAGGACTCCTCAATAGAAAACCAAATCTGGGGCTCAGATGAGCAGCCCCTGCTCTAATGAGCGAAAAAATAATCGGGTATTATACCTGAATACAGAGAAAAAATAAGACACCCCAAACATCTTGCACGCTTTGTTACAACTCTGTCTTTAAGCTTGCAGCCCGCCCATCTACTTAAGTGCTATATCAACTTTCACGCTAAATATTGCAATATTTTGACGCTTTCTTTCATATTGAAAAATGCTAGACTCAAGCCAATTTAACTCACGAAGATGAAGTAAACATGACCTATAAAGACGAAACCTTGGCGATTCATGCAGGATACAGCCCAGAACCGACCACCAAAGCAGTAGCTGTACCAATTTATCAAACTACATCGTATGCCTTTGATAATACACAACATGGTGCCGATTTATTCGATTTAAAAGTACAAGGCAACATTTATACCCGTATTATGAACCCGACCACTGCGGTGTTGGAGCAACGTGTTGCTGCACTTGAAGGCGGGATTGGCGCCTTGGCTTTGGCATCAGGTATGGCTGCTATTACTTATGCGATTCAGACCATTACCGAAGCAGGTGACAACATTGCTTCAGTATCGACTTTATATGGCGGGACATACAACTTATTTGCTCATACTTTGCCAAAACAAGGCATTGAAGTGCGTTTCTTCGATTATCAGAATCCAGAAGCACTGCGTGACTTGATTGATGACAAAACCAAACTGGTATTTGTAGAGTCAATTGGTAACCCACTGGGCAATATTATTGACCTTGAGGCGATTGCCAAAATTGCACACGAATACGGTATTCCTGTAGTGGTAGATAACACTGTGGCCACGCCTGTATTGCAAAAATCATTTGATTTCGGTGCAGATATCATCATCCACTCACTGACCAAATATATTGGCGGTCATGGTACCTCTATTGGTGGCATTATTGTCGATAGCGGTAAATTCCCTTGGGGCAAATATCCTGAACGCTTTAAAGCACTCAACACACCAGACCCAAGCTATCACGGTGTCAATTATGTAGAAGCCATAGGTGCTGCAGCTTATATCGCACGTGCACGTGTAGTACCACTACGCAACACAGGTGCAGCCATTAGCCCGCACAACGTATTCCTGATTTTGCAAGGCCTAGAAACCCTAAGCTTGCGCATGGAACGCCATACCGAAAATGCGCAAAAAGTAGCGGAATATTTACAGGCTCATCCAAAAGTAAAATGGGTCAATTACGCAGGTTTAAAAGACCACCCTCAACATGCATTGGCGCAAAAATACGTAAAAGGCAAGCCATCGGCAATTCTGTCTTTTGGTGTACAAGATGGCCGTGAAGGTGGCACCCGCTTTATTGATGCCTTACAACTGTTCACTCGTTTGGTAAATATTGGTGATGCCAAGAGCTTAGCATGCCACCCTGCGACCACCACACACCGTCAGCTAAATGCCGATGAACTGAAAGCCGCAGGCGTAAGTGAAGATATGGTGCGTTTATCTATCGGGATTGAACATGCCGATGACTTAATTGCCGATTTGGAACAGGCTCTCGCTGCTGTATAAAAACTCATCAGTTCAAGTTTTATACTGGCATCCTGCTGATTTATTTCAACAGGATGCCTTTTTATTTTAATTTTTCCTTGAATGTCTTTGCATTAGCTTTATTTCATGGTAAAAAAAAGAATAGCCAGCGTATTAAAATAGAGTAATTACTCTAAATTCATCTGAAAATTCAATCACTTATTTCATAGCTTTTTTTACACAATCGGCTATCATAAAGCCAAGTAAATTAGTCCAGATCACGGTAGGATTTGGATGAGCAATCTCAATAAAAACGACAATCTGGGAACTTAAATCAGGAATATTAGCGTGAAGCCAAAATTAGAGAAACTTTTTCAAAAGCGTGTAAATGGTAAAGTTGCCCTTATTACAGGTGCATCAAGTGGTATCGGTTTAACAGTGGCACATAAACTGGCCGATGCGGGTGCGCATGTGCTTTTAGTTGCACGTACTCAGGAAACCTTAGAACAAGTCAAAGCTGAAATTGAAGCCCGTGGAGGTAAAGCTTCGGTTTTCCCTTGCGACCTAAACGATATGCAATCGATTGATGCAGTATCACAACAGATTCTTGCTTCAGTCGACCATATTGATATTCTGATTAACAATGCAGGTCGTTCAATCCGTCGTGCAGTACACGAATCGGTTGACCGTTTCCACGACTTTGAACGTACCATGCAATTGAACTATTTTGGCGCGGTACGTTTGGTGCTAAATATTTTACCGCAGATGATGCATCGTAAAGATGGCCATATCATCAATATCAGCTCGATTGGTGTATTGGCCAACGCAACTCGCTTCTCTGCTTATGTTGCATCTAAAGCTGCGCTAGACGCATTTAGTCGCTGTCTATCTGCAGAAGCGCATACGCATAAAATTGCAATTACTTCGGTGTATATGCCATTGGTGCGTACCCCAATGATTGCACCAACTAAAATTTATAAATACGTGCCAACGCTTTCACCTGAACAAGCTGCAGATTTAATTGCTTATGCAATTGTGAAACGTCCGAAGAAAATTGCGACACATCTGGGTCGTTTGGCTTCAATCACTTATGCAATTGCACCAGACATCAACAACAAACTCATGTCAATTGGTTATAACCTGTTCCCGAGTTCAAGCGCTTCAGTCGGCGAACAGCAAAAACTCAACTGGGTACAAAAAGCGTATGCGCGTTTATTCCCAGGTGAACACTGGTAATTCAACCTGCTCAAATTTGAATTTAGGCGACCAATCGGTCGCCTATTTTATGGCTTCATTTTTACATCCCTTGCAATACCACAACATCAATTCAACAGTTCTTGAATGGTTTCAAGCTTTGTTTTCATGCAAATTTAAGCAAATTTTAATCTTGGCTTAAGAAAGCAACATCACAATAAGTGCAAGAATGAAAGGGACAATAAAATGAAAACACTGTATTTTTTTAAGCTGTTTTGTTTTTCTGCTGCGGCTTTGAGCGCCTACCACTTATATGCTGAGCTGATGCACAATCCTATAAATATTTTCCAAGTGATTACTTTGGCAGGTTTAATTGTGGTGCTATCGGAGCTCGGCTATCGCAGTCGACTTACAACTTCTGTTCCTGCAAGCTCTGCAACACAAGCAGATGCTCCAACAGACTATGCTTATCTGTGTTCTAAATTGGCAGCAAGCAGTATTGCTACCTGTTTTATTGTGCAAAGCTGGATGGCTTAAAACATTCCTCCAACAATCTAAACCACCACGTGTAATCCGACAAAACATTCAATTGATGGATTGTTTTATGCTATAACACAGCTGTTTTAAGTCGTTTGAATGAATTATGCGAGCCCTAGCCCTCATTTTACAATATGGCTGTTTTGCCTTTGCCTTGTTTCTGAGTTATCAGGTTGCAATGGCGCTTTATCAGCAAGAATATGAATTACTGGAAATTGTTGCAGATATCGGCACGATTTTAATTTGTATTGATTTGGGCGTATTTTTATTTAGCAGTAAAGCTTCACAAGGTTTAAGCCTTCAGGAATATGCCCGCCAACTTGAAGCACCGCCCTCTAAATTAGTGGCCGTCACACGTAAACTTGGGCATTTGGGAATTATGCTCATTTTAGTGAGTTGGATTGTGCCGTTGATATAAATTGAATTTAAAAATCTACAGCTAAAAATTAGCTGTAAAACAAAAAGCTCCCTCAATTCGGGAGCTTTTTGTTTTTGTAATTAAAGATTACTTCGAACCTTTAATCCCTGCTTGTAACAACAAGGCACCTAAACCACCAATTTTATTCTCTTGTGGTTTAGCAGCTTGTGGCTTTTTAGCCTGTGGGCGATCCGCCTGAGGGCGCGACTGCTGTGGACGCTTCGCCTGTGGCTTACGCTCTGTACGTTGCTCTTGATCACGACGTGCTGGACGTGCCGCTTTAACAGGTGCAGCCGAACCTTCTGGACGCATCGACAAGTTTACACGGTTACGCTCTACATCAACCTGTAACACACGCACTTGAACAATTTGACCTGGTTTCACCACTTTATGCGGATCAGCCACAAACTCATTGGCCAATTCAGAAATATGTACCAAACCATCCTGATGCACGCCAACATCTACAAATGCACCAAAGTTAGTTACATTGGTCACCACACCTTCAAGCTGCATGCCTTCAGTCAGCTGTGCCACCTCAGTAATATCTTCACGGAACTTAGCCGTACGGAATTCAGGACGTGGGTCACGACCTGGTTTTTCCAATTCAGATAAAACATCCTGAATGGTAGGTAAGCCGACTTGCTCATCCACAAACTCTTCAGCATTCACTGAACGGATAATTTCAGTATTGCCAATAATATCTTTGACTGTAGTCGCTTTAGCAGCCGCAATTTTTTGTACCAAACCATAAGATTCAGGGTGAACAGCTGAGGCATCTAAAGGCTCAGAACCCGCTTGAATACGCAAGAAACCTGCAGCTTGTTCAAAAGTACGCTCGCCTAAACGTGGTACGTTTTTCAAGGCTTGGCGGTTATCAAAACGACCATGTTCTTTACGGTAATCTACAATTTGCTGTGCAATGGCTTTATTCAAACCTGCGATATAACCTAAAATTGCTGAAGATGCCGTATTGACATCAACACCTACCGAGTTCACACAGTCTTCGACCACGGCTTCTAAGGTTTTTGCCAAACCTGCCTGATTCACGTCGTGTTGATACTGACCTACACCAATTGATTTCGGATCAATTTTAACCAATTCAGCCAATGGGTCCTGTAAACGACGGGCAATAGACACTGCACCACGAATCGACACATCTAGCTCTGGCAACTCTTGCGATGCCGACTCAGAAGCTGAATATACCGATGCACCTGCTTCAGATACAGATACACGCGTCAATTTTAAGTCGCTGTGTGCAGCCATCATTTCTGCCACCACCGCTTCAGTTTCACGGCTTGCAGTCCCGTTACCAATCGCGATTAAATCAACATGGTGCTCACGGCATAAACGTGCAAGCTCTTCAATCGCGCCTGCTTTGTCTTCTTTAGGTGCAAATGGATAAACCGTGCTATGTGCAACCACATCGCCAGATTGGTTCACCACAGCTAGTTTCACACCTGTACGGATACCAGGGTCAACGCCTAGCGTACATCGTGCACCTGCAGGTGCAGAAAGCAATAAATGACGCAAGTTTTCTGCAAAGACATCCATCGCTTCGGCTTCGGCAGCCAAACGTTTTTCAGTCAATAATGAATGTTCGATTTGTGGACGTACTTTGCCCAACCAGAACAATTTTGCCGTTTGTTTTAAAAAGTCCTGACGTGCTTGCGGCTGAATCTGATCTAAATTATATTCAGTTTCAATACGTGCCAAAGGTGCACTGTCTTCACCATCAACTTTTAAGCCCAAGACGTTTTCTTGGCGACCACGCAACATCGCCAATAAACGATGGGATGGCACTTTGTTCAGGTTTTCTGAAAAATCAAAGTAATCGCGGAATTTTTTGCCCACTTCTTTTTTCTCATCAGAAGCAACCAAGCTTTTTAATACCGCTGTTTTGGCAAAAATTTCTTTTAATTCGGTGGTCAAGGCAATATTTTGTGCCCATTCATCAATTAGAATGTGTTGCACAGCATCTAGCTGACTGTCTACATCTGGATAGTCTGCATGGCTAAAGCCTGCTAAAGCTTCGCTTGGCTCGACTTGTTCTGCAAAAATTCGCGCTGCAATTGGACCTAAACCTGCTTCTTTGGCTTTAAACGATTTACTAGTACGTTTAGGACGGTAAGGCGCATAAATTTCTTCTAAGGCATTTTTGGTTTCAGCAGCGTTTACCCGTGCCAATAAATCATCAGATAATTTATCTTGTTCTTTGAGTGATTCTATTACTTTTTCGCGACGCTCATATAAATCACGTAAATACGATAAACGTGTATCGAGCTGACGTAGCTGCGTGTCATCTAAACCTTGCGTCACTTCTTTACGGTAACGTGCAATAAATGGAACGCTAGCACCTTCATCAATAAGTTTGATGGCAGCTTCTACTTGATTTGGTCGTACGGCAAGTTCTTTTGCTAACTGCTGAACTAAGTCAGTCATCGTGTGTGATCCTACAAGGATAAGTACTAAAAGCCATGATTATAAAGACCAAGACTATAAAATCCACAATTGTTTTATGAATTTTATAAATGGTGGTGTTTTGGCGATTTTTGCCAATTCGGGAAAATTTTATAAATCTAAATAAAATTCAGGCTTATGTTAGACTCAAATGGGCAAATATGTCAGTTTTTGTCATGGGAATGCTGTATATATTTGGTATCTATGTCTTGATTTTATCTGCAATATTTGTTGCTTTAGAGCATAGGCAAAAGATACCAATGAATCGTATACTCAAAGCCAACTCAACTTTTTGTTTACGATGACAATAAAGAATAAAGGAGCACATCATGAGTTTAGTTGTACCTGCTGAAAAAACAGATGCCGTACACAACGAAACTGACCGCGTTGAACGCATTCTCGTTGTGGATGATGATGTGCGTTTACGTACCCTGTTACAACGTTTCTTGGAAGATAAGGGATTTGTGGTTAAAACCGCCCACGATGCAACGCAAATGGATCGTTTGTTACAGCGTGAACTGTTCTCTTTAATCGTACTGGATTTTATGCTGCCTGTAGAAGATGGTTTAAGTATTTGCCGTCGTTTACGTCAGTCCAACATCGATACGCCAATTATTATGCTGACCGCTCGCGGCAGTGATTCAGACCGTATTGCAGGACTTGAAGCAGGTGCAGATGATTATTTGCCAAAACCATTTAATCCAAACGAGCTGTTAGCACGTATTCGTGCCGTATTGCGTCGTCAAGTGCGAGAAGTACCGGGTGCACCAAGTCAGCAAATGGAAGTGGTCGGTTTTGGCCCATGGTCGCTAGATTTATCGACCCGTACTTTAACGCGTGAAGGTCAAGTTGTAACACTGACTACAGGTGAATTCGCGGTACTCAAAGCTTTGGTACAACACCCACGCGAACCTTTGACCCGTGACAAATTGATGAATTTGGCACGTGGCCGTGAATGGGGTGCGATGGAACGCTCGATTGATGTTCAAGTTTCTCGTTTACGTCGTTTAATTGAAGAAAACCCTGCTCGTGCGCGTTATATTCAAACGGTTTGGGGGGTAGGTTATGTATTTGTTCCAGATGGTGCGGAATAAGTTAGAAATGATGTGAGGCTTTAGCCTCACATCTTCACACAATGATCAAAATTTATACATACTGATCATTGTACAAGATTTAAAGAATAGACATTCCAATAAAAAGTATATTCATCATAAAATTTCACTCACCAAATTCGCTTTACAACCTCTGCCACAGGACAAGATGTGAAACTCGAACCCATCGACCCACAAGAATTTACCGATTATGTGGCGTATTCTGAAAAGAAACGTACCCGCTGGGAGCGTTTTTTAGACAAAATCAAACCACGTTCTGCCGCTATGCGCACTGCGGTACTGGTGGTTTTTGTGGTGCTATTCAGTCTGTTTATGTCGTTGTGGTTCTTTTGGCGCACTTTGTATTTACCTGAAATTCAACAGCATGCACGCTATTTAGCAGTTGAGCTGGAAATTTTAAATAATCCTGATTTACGCATTTTTCATAATGAAGCCGAAGTTGATGTAGATGCTTGGCTAAAAAATCGGGTCGGGATTGAATATGTGACCGATCCACGTGAGTATCCGAATGTACGGGAAAAAGTCATTGCCGAATTTTTTACCCGACAAATTGAAAAAAAACTGGCAACTGAATTAAAAATGCAGGATGTCACAGTATATTTCCAGTTTAAGCCAAGCCCTCGTATTTGGATTCAAACCCCAGAAATGAATGGCAACTGGGTACGTGAGCCGCTAAAAACCTATGCCAACTACAGTCCTGAACTGGTGTTTGGCTGGCTTTTAGGTATCCCGCTTTTCGCAGCCGCGATTATTTTAACTTTGGTGCGCCAGCTAAACCGCCCTTTGCGTCGTCTGCAAAATGCTGCCAATAGCTACAGTAAAACAGGCAAAGCACCCTATTTGGAAACCAATCACGGCCCACAAGAAATTCGTGAGGTCAATCAAGCCTTTAACCAAATGATTTATACCTTGGAGCAGACTGAACGTGATCGTCGGATCATGCTGGCGGGTATTTCTCATGACCTGCGCACGCCTCTCACACGAATTCGTTTAAGTGCTGAAATGATGCCCGATGAAGACTTTTTAAAAGAGGGCTTAATTTACGATGTAGAAGATATGGATGCGATTTTGAATCAATTCATTTCTTATATGCGTGATGGTTCCGATGAAGAATTACAAGAAACAGATTTAAATGTGTTGTTGCAGGAATTGATTATTCAGTTTAAACCTTTGGATATTCGCTATACCGCACAGGAACTACCTCTAATTCAGGCGCGTAGTTTGTCACTAAAACGTCTGATTGGTAACTTAATTAACAACTCTAAACGCTATGGGGCAGAACCAATTGAACTTTCTGCAGAAGTGCTGGAGGATCAGATTCGGATTAGTGTTGCCGACAACGGCACAGGAATTCCTGAAGACCAGATTGCTGATTTAATGCAGCCGTTTGTACGTGGCAATGAAGCGCGCACCGTACAAGGCAGTGGTTTAGGCTTAGCAATTGTAAAACGTATTGTCGATATTCATCAGGGCGAACTGACCATTCAAAACCGCGAACAAGGCGGATTAGAAGCCATTATTACCTTGCCACTACAACCCGAACAGGTTGAGGAAAAAAACAGCCTTGGCACACTAGAAAAAATCAAGCAAAGCCTGAGCGAGCACTTTTAATTGCCCTCAGCTTTGTATGCTGTTGAAATGGCTATATACCAAATTCAGACCAACAGCAAATCTGAAGTGCAATCAAAGCAAAAACTTCTCACAGCGCATATCAAAATTGTATAAAAATATATCAAATAAATTTTTACATTTATCAAGCGACATATAAATAAACTATTAAATTCAACTATTTATATATTATTTAATATTTTTATACCACCATTTAGGCAAAAAATTAGACCTTAGCCTAACACCTATGCAAAATACCTTTTTTGATCGGTACAATCGGTATCAGTTTAGTATTTTACGAGAGTTCACCATGTCTTTAGATCGCATCCGTTTAGCCTCCCTCCACGACAAAGTAATCAGCGCAGAACAAGCTGCTGAATTCGTTCAAGATGGTATGACCGTAGGTATGAGTGGCTTTACTCGTGCGGGTGAAGCAAAAGCAGTTCCACTTGCATTGGTTGCACGTGCAAAAACCAATCCTTTAAAAATTGATTTAATTACAGGTGCAAGTCTAGGTAACGATTTAGACAAGCAATTGACTGAAGCAGGTGTTTTGGCACGTCGTATGCCGTTCCAAGTAGACAACACTTTGCGTAAAGCAATTAACCAAGGTCAAGTTATGTTTATTGACCAGCACTTGTCTGAAACTGTTGAGCAAATGCGTAACAATACGCTTAAACGCCCAGACATCGCGATTGTTGAAGCAGTAGCAATTACTGAAGACAGCTTAATTATTCCAACAACTTCTGTAGGTAACTCTGCAAGCTTTGTTGAATTTGCAGATAAAGTCATTATTGAAATCAACACTACGGTAAGCACAGAATTTGAAGGTCTACACGACATTTACATTCCTGAAGCACGCCCAACACGTGGTCCAGTACCGTTAACTCACGTTGACCAACGCATTGGTACCAAAGGTATTCAGTTAGACCCAGCGAAAGTTGTAGGTATTGTATTTAACGATACTTTGCTTGACTCTCCATCTAACGTGACCGATCCAGATGACGAAACTCAAGCAATTGCAGATCACTTGATCGCATTCTTTGAAAATGAAGTTGCACAAGGTCGTTTACCGAAAAACCTAGCGCCATTACAAGCAGGTATCGGTTCAATTGCAAACGCAGTATTAACAGGCTTCAAACACTCTAACTTTGAAGACTTGGTCATGTACTCAGAAGTACTTCAAGACTGTACCTTTGAATTGATTGATGCAGGCAAAATGAAGTTCGCTTCTGGCTGTTCAATGACTTTGTCTGAAAAATGTGGTGATCGCGTATTTGGCAATCTTTCACACTACAAAGACAAATTCATTTTACGCCCACAAGAAATTTCTAACTTCCCAGAGTTAGTTCGTCGTTTAGGCATCATTGGTATTAACACTGCACTTGAGTTTGATATTTACGGTAACGTGAACTCAACACACGTATGTGGTACAAAAATGATGAACGGTATTGGTGGTTCAGGTGACTTCGCACGTAACGCACACTTGGCAATTTTCGTAACCAAGTCAATTGCGAAAGGCGGTGACATCTCATCTATCGTTCCTATGGCTGCACACGTAGACCACAACGAACACGACGTTGACATTTTGGTAACTGAACAAGGTTTAGCAGACTTACGCGGTCTTGCACCACGTGAACGTGCTCGTGCAATTATCGACAACTGTGTACACCCAATGTACCGCAATGCATTGAATGACTACTTCGAGCGTGCATGTGAAAAAGGTGGTCATACTCCTCACCTACTTCGTGAAGCATTGTCTTGGCATGCAAACTTTGAAGAACACGGTCACATGTTGACACCTGCACAACAAGAAGCGGCTCAACCAGCGTAATTCATGTGCAATAAAAAACGCCCTGATTTTTCAGGGCGTTTTTTTATGTCTTAAGTTTTTACGTCTCATAAATTATCACAACGTCATTTGTGACAACGCACTCGACTTTACTCAAATGCCAAAGCTTTAAATTCATCTATAAAATGCTGTCCTAACTGACGCAAACCATCCACACTGAGTGTGGTTTCAATCACACCTAAAGACACGACATCACGTTGAATTTGCAGCACGGTTTGACCTTGCGGGTTGATATAAAAACGAGAACCCAAAGTTGCAAATTTGCTTGCTAAGTCTAGGTTTTGTTCAGCTCGAACTTGATTCACCACATCTTGCGCGGTAAAGCGGTATTGATCATGCAGCAAATTTAAGCTGTTGGATTGCCCATATTCTGCACTTAATGCACAATCATCCAAGACCTGTAAAGGCTGATCAAGATTGGCAAAAGCAGTCGCAGGGAGACTCAGCGCAAGACTGAATAAAATAGGGAGAGAAAATTTTAACATTGGACACCTCGCACATAGGTAAATTACACCTGTGGAGAAACATCCTTTTTTCACCAACTTATATTTTAAGTTCAAAAATCACTCAATACATTGACTTTTTATACCAAACGACCTAAACGCAGCAACACGGGGAACTGAATACCAAACACCTGAGTAGGCTGCTGCCGTAACAATTGCTGTAGTTCAAGCAAAGGCGTTTCTGTATGCTGCTTTAAATAATGCTGCAGCCCCGACCAAGTATTTAAATAATCCAACAACTGAGCTGCCGACCAACAATATTTCAGGCAAAGTTCAGGCGTGACTATTTCTTGGAATGGAAAAGGAATTGTGCGATATAAGTCATCAATATAACGGCGCTCGGCATCCCAATAGCCCTTTAAAGTCTGAGCATACAAGCGCTGAATTTCAGTATTCACTGCCTTATCTTCTACCTGAATCAGACCATAGCCCACCGCAGCAAACACACCACTGGGTTTTAGTACCCGATGTACTTCGGCATAAAAAGCATCAAAGTCGAACCAGTGAATCGCTTGTGCGACCGTAATTAAATCTACACTTGCATCCGCCAATCCACTGTCTTGCGCCAAGCAGGTACGATAACTCACATTTGCCCACTGCGTTGCCAACTCCAACTGTGCTTGACTTAAATCTGTGGCTAAAATCTGCTGAAAATGTGGCACCAATAACTGGGTAAACTGCCCTGAACCTGCACCACAGTCCCACGCCAAACGGCGCTCGGGTACATGCTGCAAAATCGTATTGACGATTTCAGTTGAATACTGTGGACGCGCCTGACGATACAACGCACTTCCCTGCGAAAACAAATCTTTCATGCTGTATTTCTTGTCCCTGACCCTGACCATTTGATTCTAATACAGCTTTTGAAATGGATAGTGTGTACTTTGGATGAAGCGAGAGAGAGCCGATTTGTATTCAACATTTATATTTGGGTATAAAAAAAGCCTCAAACAGTGTTTGAGGCTTTTTGAATATGGTGGCGAGACCCAGGATCGAACTGGGGACACACGGATTTTCAATCCGTTGCTCTACCGACTGAGCTATCACGCCAATGCCGTGTATTAAGCCGTATCTCGGCTGAATAGTCAATATAAATCATGACTTTTTTATTTGATCGCATAAATTTTATGCAAAAAAAATCTCTGATGGGATCAGGGATTGAAAACGTTAAATCGTTTTGAATATGGTGGCGAGACCCAGGATCGAACTGGGGACACACGGATTTTCAATCCGTTGCTCTACCGACTGAGCTATCACGCCAATGACGCGTATTAAACAGTTTCAGTGATAAATCGTCAATAGTCTTTTTTGCTTTTCAGTGCAAATGTTTACTTTTACAGCAAAACCAAGATTATTTTGATGAAAAATCACCCTATATAATAGACTGAGTGTCTATACCGACTCACAACTTGCCCAAATGCGCCAAACAACGGTGAATTGCGCCACAACCCGGCTGGAAATGCTGCACCCCTTTGGCTTCTTCCATACGGCATACCTCACTCACCAAACGGTCTGCTACCCCTCGCCCACGATTTGCAGGATGCACCACGATATATTCAAGCGTCCGACTGTCCTCTTGTCCCGTGCACCAAATCGCCCCAATCACTTTAGTATTAAATTCTGCCGTGTAAAGTAGGGTATACTGAGCTAAGTTCTGCTCAAGTTGGTTTACCGCATCTTGCCCATCGCCAAATTCAGGGCTGGTATCATACAGTCGCTCAAGCTGGCTGCGCACTTCGTTATTTTCTAGTGAAGTATAGGCATGTACGGTAATAGGCATTGATTAACCCTCCTGAGCAATCTAATATGCTGAGACTTCGTCACAGCGAAAACATATTTACATCAATCATTTTTGACGTTTTTTGAGGAACGTGTCTATGACCCAACGTATCAGTGAAGTGGTAAGAAATACCAACGAAACTAAAATTCGAGTTCGTGTGAATCTGGACGGTACGGGTCAAGGCACACTCAATACTGGCATTCCATTTTTAGACCATATGATTGATCAAATCAAGCGACATGGTTTGTTTGATATTGATATTCATTGTGATGGCGACTTGGAAATTGATGATCACCACACCGTAGAAGACTGCGGGATCACGCTTGGACAAGCTTTTGCTCAAGCCTTGGGTGATAAAAAAGGTTTAAAACGCTACGGTCACTTTTATGCACCGCTCGATGAATCTTTAAGCCGTGTCGTGGTGGATTTATCAGGCCGCCCAGGTTTGTTTATGGATATTCCATTTACCCGTGCCCGCATTGGTAGCTTTGATGTAGATTTATTCTCAGAATTCTTCCAAGGCTTTGTCAACCACGCGTTAATGACGCTGCACATTGACAATCTTAAAGGCAAAAACAGCCACCACCAAATTGAAAGCGTATTTAAAGCATTTGCACGTGCTTTACGCATGGCATGTGAAGTAGACCCACGTGCTGAAAATACTGTGGCATCGACCAAAGGGACACTCTAATGACCCGAATTGCCCTTCTTGACTATGGCATGGGAAATTTACACTCGGCAGCCAAAGCTTTAGAGCATGTGGGTGCCACGGTGGATGTCACCAATGATCCAAAACTGATTGCTCAAGCCGATAAAATCGTCTTTCCTGGCGTGGGTGCCATGCGTGACTGTATGCAAGGCATGTATGAAGCAGGAATTGATGAAGTGGTACGCAACGCAGTCTTTAATAAGCCTGTACTCGCTATTTGTGTGGGCATGCAGGCCTTGATGCAGCGTTCTGAAGAAAATGGCGGTGCAGATGCGTTGGGTATTTTTGCAGGTACGGTTAAACGCTTTCCAGAAGTGGAAGGCTTAAAAGTACCGCACATGGGTTGGAATCAGGTACATCAACATGACCCGAGCCACCCAATGTGGAACAACATTGAACAAGACGCGCGTTTCTACTTCGTGCACAGTTTCTATGTTGAACCGCAAGATGACAGCATTGTGGCTGCAACCTGTGATTACGGTCTAACCTTCTGTACCGCACTGCATCAAGACAACTTGTTTGCAACGCAGTTCCACCCTGAAAAGAGCCATACTGCGGGCTTACAGCTACTTAAAAATTTTGTGGAATGGAAAATTTAAGTTTTTAAAAGCACTGAATTTTTTCTAAAGCCGAGTGAATCTCGGCTTTATTTTTGCGTGAATGTTTTTCACTTTTCATCTGCTATTTTATTGTTTAAAATTAGCACGTTTTTTATACCTTTAATTCAAAAAAATTTTAACTCAATTTAAAAACCAAGGAATTACAACAATGAATCAATATGTAGAAGATTCTGCACTGAGTGCAGCGGGGCGTTTTGGTCGCATGTCTTTTTTAGCTTGGAACTGCTTACTCAGTTTCGTACTGACCCTGCTTATTTTAGTCATTGCAATTATTGCACCTAATCTTTTGGTCGATCTAAGCTCAGGCTCTATGGGCATTGGCATGATCTTACTTGTTATTATTTATATCGTTGCATTCTATTTTAGCTTTATTTTTACCATCCGTCGCCTACATGACCGCAATCATACGGGTTGGTTGTCTTTGCTGATTTTAGTGCCTGTGGTCAATATTATTCTGGGTTTATATCTGATCTTTGCCCCGGGCGATGACCGTCAGAATAGCTATGGTGCTCCACGTCCAACCGCAGGTTGGGAAAAAGTACTGGCTTGGATTTTCATTGTCCTGATTATTTTGGCAATCCTTGGCGGCTTATTTTCTGGCTTTATGGCATAACAGCCTAAATCATACCCATTTGAAGTTTAAGAATAGTCCACACCGCTTGGGCTATTTTTTTAACTTTTAAAATTTTCAAGCAAAGCGATATTTCAATATTTTAGACTTTGCCAAATTCTGCAAAATTCTTTAGGCTAAAACGGCTTCTTTACCGCTTTGAATATTATGGATCAAACCCGTTTGCGCACCCTGCCAAGCCCTGAGCAAATTCAACAATTACCACGCTTTGAAAATCTGCCCCGCGCGCAGATTATGCTGATTCAAACGCTGGAACAGTGCCTTGAAGTGGAAGCAGAATTAAAAACCGCAGCCGTTTTGGGTTTCGACTCCGAATCCAAACCTACCTTTAATGTCGGTGAAGTGTCTACGGGCCCGCATTTAATTCAACTGGCAACGCTAGAAAAAGCCTATTTATTTCAGGTCAATGCCGATATTTGGCAATTTTTACAACCGATTTTTGCCAATCGGGATCAAATTAAAGTCGGTTTTGGGCTTAAAAATGATGCCCATTTATTTCGTAAAAAAGGCATGCAGCTGAATAGCGTGATTGAATTATCCAAGTGCTTTGTTAGCTTTGGCTTTAAAAGTCCATTGGGACTCAAAAATGCCATGGCCCTGTTATTTCATGTGAATTTTCCCAAAAGTAAAAGCATCAGCACCTCAAACTGGGCACGTCAATCACTTAGCGAAGCGCAAATTGCCTATGCCGCTGCCGATGCCTACGCACCTGTATTGGTATTTGAAGAATTAGGGCGTTTAGGTTTATTGCCCGATCACATTCCCAACAGTTCACTCAAATTGCGGATTCGCCCATCTAAAACAAAACCTGCAACAGATGCTTAGAGATTTAACAATACTTTGTTAAGATGCACAGATTGAATTCATTAAGTTTTTGGCAAGGAGCGAAAGCATGCTGATCATCCCTGCAATTGACCTGAAAGATGGCAAGTGTGTTCGTTTAAAACAAGGTCGTATGGAAGATGATACTGTATTTTCTGACGATCCAGTGGCGACTGCACAGCACTGGGTAAATGAAGGCGCGCGTCGCTTGCATTTAGTCGATTTAAACGGTGCTTTCGCAGGTACGCCAATTCATAAGCCTGTGGTCGAAGCCATTGCAAAATCACAACCTGAGCTTCCAATTCAAATTGGTGGTGGTATTCGTTCACTCGAAACCATTGAACACTATTTAGATGCTGGCGTGTCTTTCGTGATTATTGGCACTAAAGCCGTGCAAGAGCCTGCTTTTGTAGAAGAAGCATGCAAAAAGTTTGCAGGACACATTATTGTCGGAATTGACGCCATGAATGGCATGGTGGCAACCGATGGTTGGGCCAACGTGACTGACGTCAAAGCGACTGATTTAGCCAAACGTTTTGCCGATGCAGGCGTATCTAGCATTGTCTATACCGATATTGCCCGTGACGGCATGATGCAAGGTGTAAACGTTGAGCAAACCGTGAACTTGGCGCAATATTCAGGCTTGCCTGTGATTGCGTCGGGTGGTGTAACCAACTTAGATGACGTACGCAACTTAAAAGGTCAGCCAGGCATTCTAGGCGCTATTACAGGTCGTGCAATTTATGAAGGCACTTTAAGCCTGCGTGAAGCGCAATTGCTGTTAGATGAACAAGCCTTGTAATTGGTTCTGAGATGCTCAAAGAGGTCTACGGACCTCTTTTTTATTGATTTTTGCTCTTCCTCACCTATTCTTGATCCATTTCTATGCCTCATCTTACCCATACATTGCGTCATAAAGCACCTCAACTGGCGTTAATGTTCATCACGCTGATTTGGGGTGCGACCTTTATTACGGTGCAATATGGCTTGAATTTCAGCAGCCCAATTTTATTTGTGGCCTTACGTTTTGCTGCAGCAACTTTAGCCGTTGCACTGCTGTCACGGCGTAGTTTAAGTGCGATCAACCTATATGAAGTTTTTGCAGGTTTTACAATTGGTGCTGTGATTGCACTGGGTTATGCCACCCAAACCATAGGTTTACAAAGTATCAGCAGCAGTGAATCTGCATTTTTGACTGCGCTGTATGTCCCGCTTGTGCCGCTGCTGCTCTGGTTATGCTTTGGTCAGCGTCCGCATGTTATGACTTGGCTGGGCGCAGTCTTGGCTTTTATGGGACTGCTATTGCTCACAGGCAATGGCTTGGGTGCGCTGCAATTTAATTTTGGGCAAATCATGACGCTCATTGGCGCCATTGCGATTGCATTTGAAATTATTTTGATTGGTTATTTTGCCAAACGGGTCAATTTAAAACGTGTGACGCTGCTACAACTGGCTTTTGCTTCATTGCTGTGTTTTGCTGTTGCACCTTGGCTAGGTGAAACGCAACTGCCTGAATTTCGGCTGCCCTTGGTTGTGGTTTTACTGGGTTTGGGGATGGCCAGTGCCCTGATTCAATGGGTGATGAACTGGGCACAACGTCAGGTAGACCCTGCGCAAGCCGCCATTATTTATGCAGGTGAACCGGTGTGGGCAGCCCTGATTGGGCGTTTAGCAGGAGAACGTTTACCCATTCTGGCATTATTTGGTGGGCTTTTGGTTGTTTTAGGCGTATTCATCAGTGAATGGCGGCCTAAACTTTTTAAATCTAAAACTAAACCCCAAACCTAAACCTGAACATAAACCATGCCTTAAAACACTTGATACAGGCATCCCGACAGCCCGACCTTTGCAGCGCTGTTGTGGTTTAAAATAAGTGTAGGATTTTTAATGGTACATCGGCAGATTATCATTCACCCGAATTAAACCACGAATGGCACGATAAACAATCCATAACCATGACAGCCCCACCACGCTGATACAAAACAGGGTGGCAAACAGTGTCATACTGGCAAAGCCTTGTACATCCTGACTGAACAGCACAAAAACAAAGGGAATGAATGCCACGATATTCCAGACCAAATACCACCAAAAGCTACGAATTTGCCAAGTAAAATGACTGGCAAAAATTGAACCTTGCACATCACCACGTTTTAAATAATTGATGATTAAAGCAATAACAGCCAATATCCCCGCTGAAAAAATTGCCACGATATACAACACATATAAAATCATGGTCAATAAACGATGTGGGTCTTGATCGACTGTGTATGGATGGACTGAATCTGACATGGTGCTGTTCCTTAAAATGTAGTCAAACATAGTCAAGGACTAATTCGCACTCTGTTAATGTCTTGTTGCCAAGCGTGTAAC